>DASWFM010000163.1:0-2418 GCA_036394235.1 Solirubrobacteraceae bacterium
ACCGCGCACCGCGCCGACCATCGCGAGGGCCACGCCGGTGTTGCCGCTCGTCGCGTCGAGCAGGATCCTGCCGTCGAGCCCGCCGCGCTGCTCCACGTCGAGGACCATCCAGAGCGCCGCGCGATCCTTCACGCTGCCGCCGGGGTTGAACGATTCGACCTTCGCCCACAGCTCGCCGCGCAGGCCCGCGCCGATGCGCCGCAGCGGGACGAGCGGCGTGTCACCGACCGAGGCGAGGATCGTGCCGGCGACCAATTCGCGGACGCGCGCACGGGTGAGCCGGCTCAGGCTGGCGAGCTCTCCAGCGCGCGCCGGGCGAGGCGGAGGGCCTCATCGCTATCGCCGGACGCCTCGGCGGCATGGGACCAGCGGTCGAAGATCATCCGGAGGAGATGCGGCGCACGCTCCTCTGCGAGCTGACCGGCGTCCTGGAAGGAACGTCGGGCGGCGGCCGCGCTGGTGCGCATCTTGAGCTCGCCGATGACCACGAGCGCGCGGATCTGCGCAGCAGGCTGGTCCACCTTGCGGGCGAACTTCAGCGCCTCCTGGGCAAGCTCCATTGCGTCCCCAGCGTCGCCCTTCACGGCGATCTCTGCTTCGGTCGTTTTGATCGACGCCAGAGTGCCGTCGCGCTTGATCTCGGTGGCGATCCGCGCCGCGCGCCCCAGGCTGTCGCGGGCGCGCTCCTTGCTCCCGTAGTCGGCATACAGCACGGCGAGATTGTCCAGCGCGCACGCGACTTGATCGAGCGCGCTCAGCTCCTCGAACACTTGGAGTGAGCGCTGGTTCTGGACGATCGCGCCCTCAACGTCGCCGTTCTGCTGATAAGCCTTCGCAAGTCCTGCGTACATCTGCGCGAGGGCGGTGCGATCGCTGAATTGTTCGGCGAGACCGATTGCGCGCTCGTACACGGGCATGGCTTGCTTCGGCGATCTCTGGTTGGTCAAGATGATCGCAAGGTCGGCGAGGCGCCGGAACTGGAACATTGGGTCGTTGATGACGCCCTCGTCGCAGGCTTGGACGCATTCACGAAGCAGCCGCGCGGCGTCGTCAAAGGAGTATGTGCGTGCGTACGCCGCGGCGAGCACGGCCTTGAGCCGAACCTGCTCCTCGGTGTCGCTGAGCAGCTCTGCCATTCGCTGGGCGCGTTCGATGACCGGGAACGCCTCCTTCGCCTTGCCAGCGGAGTTGTAGGCGATGGCGAGATAACGAAGGCGCGTCAGCTGATCAGCAGGCGTCAGACCCTCATCGAGCGACTCGAGGATCGGGATCGCAGCTGCGCCCTGGCCGTCCTCAACGAGCCGCCGCGCCTCGAGCAGCTCGTATTGCGGCGCCGCCGGTGAGGGTGAGCCACCGAGGAGATCGGAGGGATGCACGCCGAGGCGGCCAGCGATGTGTTCGAGAGCCTTCATCGACGCGCGGGTGCGTCCCGACTCGAGCATCGAGACGTACGCCTTCGTGTACTGAGGCTCGGCGAGCTGCGCCTGGGTGAGGCCCCGCGCGGTACGAAGAGACCGGATGCGGGCGCCAACGTCAGACGTCATCGCCGAGCGGATAGAGTTGCCGATCGCCACGAGGGGGCACTTTACGGAAGACTCAACGTCGAGTCAAACGTGCCTGAACTCCGCCCAAACGGACCGCGTGCGGGGCGGTGCCGGTCGGGGTTCGGGCGGGCTCAGATGCCCGCTCCACGGTCTCCGGCGTGAGCCGGAAGGGACGCGTCTAGGCGCGAGGGGTCGATCCGCTAGCAGTAGCCCGGAGTGGTGTCCGGATCGCAGGCCGCTGCGGTGCCGGCGAGCGGAGCGGCGATCGAGAACGCCATGGCGATGACGAAGACGATGCGGGCGACGAAACGGATGGACATGTGGGTGGGTCCTCCCTGACCCCACCGGCGAATTGCTGAGCCCCCGCAGCCACTATCGGACTCGCGGCGGCAAAGGTAAAGCCGGGTTTTCCCTCTACCGCGAGGGGCGGAGAACGACCAGGCGGACCTGGTGGGCGGCCCCGCTCGCGGCTGCGGCGAGCAGGAGCGTCGCGGGGCCGAGCAGGCCAGGGATCGCGAGCCCGGCGCCGTGGAGCCCGTCGGTGAACGAGAGGATCGCGGCGGCGATCAGTGCGCCGCCGGAGAGCGCGACCGACGCGGGGGACAGCACGAGCGGCACGGCCCGGCCCTCGACGAGCTGGTCGATGCGTGCCTCGGTGACCGATAGCGCGCCCACCGGAACGAGCAGGCCGAGATCCACGTCGTCGGCGTCCGGGAGGACCTTGAACAGCGCGGACGCGAGGTCGCGGACGCCGCCCATCGCGCGGACCGCGGCCTGGTCGGCCGCGACCTCTTTCTGCACCGTGTAGAACTCGACGAGCTCCTCGACCACCGGCACCACGTACAGGCCGGCGGCGAAGTACCGCGCGATGACG
>DASWFM010000164.1:0-9601 GCA_036394235.1 Solirubrobacteraceae bacterium
CGTGTTCCTTGGCAACACCGACGGTCGCATCTACGCCTATGACGCCTCCAGCGGCAAGCTCGACTGGGCGGTGCAGACCGGCTCCTACGTCTATTCCTCCCCGGCCGTGACCAATGCGCCCGGCCTCGGGCCGACGATCTATCTCGGCTCCTACAGCGGCACCTTCTACGCGGTCAACGCCCGCTCCGGCCAGGTCAGCTGGACCTTCAACGCGGGCGGGCGGATCTCCGGCTCGGCGACGATCGTCGGCAAGATCGTGTACTTCGCCGATCTCGGCCAGCACAGGACCTACGGCCTCGGCATCTCGACCGGCCGCCGGCTGTTCGAGAAGAACACGGGCGCGTTCGACCCGGTGATCAGCGACGGCAAGAACATCTACCTGACGGGCTACACGGGCCTGTTCGGCCTGGCTCCCCGCTAGGAGGAGCAGGACGCCCCGGAGCCGAAGGCACGCGACAGCGAGAAGCGCGCGGCGACCGTGATCGCGCCGGGCGCCGCGGCCCGCACCTCCGTGAAGCCTTCCGGGCCGCCGCCGACGCAGCCCCGCCCGGCCGTCAGGGTCCAGTAACGGGTGTCGTGGATGCGCACCTCGATCGTGCCCGCGGCGCTCGCCCGCAGCGAGAAGCTGTCATGGCCGAGTGCCGTCAGCCTCGCCGGTCCGCTCACGAGCGGAGTCGGTTCGCGCACCGCGAAGATCCTCCAGTGGCGGCTGCGGAAGACCGGCTCCAGGTAGGGGAGCCCGGCGCGGATCAGTCGCCCCTCCGCGGCGCTCGAGGGGTCGAGCCCCACGTCGGGCAGGGCGACGTAGGAGATCGCCTCGTGGTCGAGCCAGCGCCGGTAGCGCGCCGCCGTCAGGTGGCCGCCGAGCAGGACAGCGTCGTAGCGATCGTCGAGCTGCTTCTCCCAGCCGCGCGCCAATGACACCTTCGGCGCGAGCAGCGCCGCCTCCCAGTGCGATCGCGTCAGCGGCACCTCGAGGCGCACGGGCCCGCCGCCGATCCCGGCCAGGAAGCGCTCGACCGGCTCGTAGTAGGACGCAGAGGTCGCCGCATTGCCGTCGACGGCAGCCGTTTCGCGCACCGGCCCCCACAGCACCCACACGGCGATCGCAGCCAGCGCCAGCCCGCCGGTGAGCCCCGGGCGCGGACGGGCGGCGAGCAGCAGCGGCGCGGCCAGCAGCACGCCATAGCGCTCGATGTTGCTGCCCACCGGTGTGGGGATCAGCAAGCAGAAAAGACAGGCGAGGAGATAGAGGGGGCCGGCGATTCGCAGCAGGCGATCCTCGCGCGGTGCGGCGGTTATGAAGGCGGCCACGACGGCGGCGGTGGCCAGGAAGGAGAGGATCGGGAACGGCTCGGTGCCGCCTTCGGGGAACAGGGCCGAGAGCGGCAACACGACGGCCGCGGCCGGGACGCCGAGCACGAGCAGCGCTCGCGGCGAGCGGGCATGGAGCGCCCCGGTGAGCGCCGCCAGTCCGAGCAGCAGACCCGCGACCGGGCTGGCGGCCGCGGCCAGGGCGGCGAGCAGGGCCGCCGGGAGGGGATGGCCTCGCTCATAGCTGAGCACCGCGGCGAGCGCCAGCGAGACGCCGAGGGCGAAGGCGAGTCGCCCCAGCCAGATGTCGCCGACGGCGGCCACGGCGAAGGCCCCCCCTCCCCACCTCGCGCCACGCCCGTAGCGATCTCCGAGCAGCACTGCGAACAGCGCCGTCGAGGCCAGTGCGCAGAGCGCTCCGGCCGCGCGGACACCGAGCCACGCGCCCAGCGGCGGGAACAGGAGGCTGTAGCCGGGCAGGTGGTGGCCGGCGTACCAATGCTCATCCCACACGGCGAGGCCGTTGGTCTTGAACAGGCCGACGCGGTAGACCTGCGCAGCGAGATCCGGCGTGTGCGGGTCGACGAGCAGCCACAGGACCACGAGGACAGCCGCCGCGAGCAGCGCCGGGGCCGCCGCGAGCGCCTCCTCGCCACCGCTCCGGGGAGGCGGAGCCAGAAGCCCACCCTCCCGATGAGCTACCGCACCGGGTGGGCGGGACTCTGGAACGTCCGCCGTGATGGCGGGGTCGTACCCCTGCAAACAGGCGCGAGCGCTGAAAGTAGCTGCCCGGAGGATCGGCATGCGGCGCGGCACGCCAAGAGATAATGACGGCGATGGTCCCTCGAAGATCGATGCGACGCGGCCTCGCGCTGGCCGTGCTCGGCAGCGTCGCGCTCCTGGCCGCCGGCTGCGGCACCTCTCATCCGGGGCCGATCTCTGCGCGCGAACTCGCCGAAGCCCAGACGTTCCCCTACTACCGCGTCTACTGGGTGGGCCCCAGCTTCCAGGGCAACCACCTGACCACCGCCGACGGGCTGCGAGGCTACATCCAGAAGATCGGGGACAGCCTCTTCTACGGCGATTGCGTCAGGAGCAAGGGCATCTTCGGGGGCGGCAGCTGCGTGCTGCCGCTGCAGGTCACGACGGTGATCTACCAGCAGCACTCAAACTCGGCGCTCGGCCCGCAGCGCAACATCGTCGTGCGAGGCGTTCCCGCGACGGTCTACGACGAAGGCCGCTCGATCGAGCTCTATACGGGTCGCGTCGCGGTCGACATCTTCTCCAACAACTTCGCCCACGCCCTCGCCGCCGCCCGGCTGCTGCTGCCGATCAACGCGCCCGGTTCGGCCACCGGCAGGCTCCCCGCGCCCGTCTACTGCCCGGGGCTGTCGGGGCCCGTGAGGGGCGCCGTCGCCCGTGTGATGGCCTCGCTGCCGAAGAAGATCTGCAAGCAGAGCGCGGCCGAGGCGGCGCTCGCGAAGCGCATCTCGAGCTAGCCGCCGAGCCTGGCCCCGGGGCTGCTCGCGCTCGCCTTCGCCCTCCGGGGGGTGGTCGCCGCCGTTCTCGGCCGTGCCCCTCGCCGTTCTCCTGAATCATCCGGGGGTCGACTCACGCTAGCCTGATGGGGGCCCCGTCCGTCTCGCCAACCGAGTGCGGACGGCCCCAGACCGGGGCCCGGAAGCCATGTCTGAGCAGGTACGCATACTCGTCGTCGACGACGAGCCCGCCGTACAGAGCGCCCTCTCGCGGGCCTTGACGATGGAACGCTACGAGGTCGCACAGGCGGCCGACGGACAGGAGGCGCTGGAGCGCCTCGGCGCTGCGCCGTACGAGGCGGTGATCCTCGACATCGCGATGCCGCGGCTCGACGGCCTCGAGGTCTGCCGCCGGCTGCGACAGGGAGGCGACCGCACGCCGGTGTTGATGCTGACCGCCCGCGGCGAGGTCGACGATCGCGTCGCCGGGCTCGACGCGGGCGCGGATGACTATCTCGTCAAGCCCTTCGCCCTGCGCGAGCTGCTCGCGCGCGTGCGGGCGTTGTTGCGGCGTGCCGAGGAGGATGAGCCCGGTCAGGATGAGACGCTCGTCTTCGAGGACGTGCGCCTCGATCTGCGCTCGCATGAGGCCTGGCGCGGCTCGCGGCAGCTGGCCTTGACGCGCACGGAGTTCCTGCTGCTCGAGATGTTCCTGCGCCACCCCCGCAAGGTGCTGACGCGCTCGGCGATCTTCGAGCACGTCTGGGGTTATGACTTCGGCGCGAGCTCGAACTCGCTCGGTGTCTACATGGGCTACCTGCGTCGCAAGACGGAGGTCGGCGAGGAGCCGCGGCTGCTGCAGACGGTTCGCGGCGTGGGGTACGTGATGCGCTCACCGCACGCGATGGACGGGAACACCAGGCAATGAGCTTCCGCCGACGCATCACGCTCGCCTCCGCCGCGGCCGTCGCGATCGCGGTGGTGCTGGCCTCCGTGCTCGTGTATGTGCTCACGGCCGATCAGCTGCACAGCCAGGTCGACAACCAGCTGCGCAGCCGGGCGCACGAGACGAACCGCCTGAAGCGGCTGTTCGCCGCGGCCAACATCAAGGTCAACAAGGACGGCTCCGCGAGGATCGTCTTGAGCGCGCCGCGGGCCTTCGCGATCGCGGCCAAGGAGGCGGAAGGCGACATCAATCCGAAGGGCGCCGAAGGCGAGCGGACGAGCACGCACCGCGGCGTCGCCAGCCGGCCGCTCTATGGAACCCCCGAACCGCTCAAATCCGGCGCCCGCCCCGGCAGCCTGTTCGGCAAGCTGCCGCCTAATCCGCAGCAGGTTCGCGGCTACCAGCAGGTGGTGGAAGCCAACGGGCGCGTGCTCGCCCGCTCGGTGCCCGGCGTGACGCTGCCGGTCGATGCCAGCACGCTGCAGCTCGCCCGCCGGGGCGGCGAACCGTTCTTCCGCAACGCGGACGTCGCGGGCGTCCACATGCGCGTGCTGGCCGCGCCGTTCGGCACGAACCGTGTTGCCGAGCTGGCCCTGCCGCTCGCGGAAGTCGACAGCCTGCTGAGCCGGCTACGGCTGATCCTGGCGCTCGTGGTGATCGGCGGCATCGCGCTCGCGGCGCTGCTCGGCAGGCTCGTCGCCGGCGCCGCCGTGCTGCCGCTGAAGCACCTGACCCAGACGACCGAGCACGTCGCCCTCACCCGGGACCTGAGTGGCCGCATCGACCCGGCCGGCGAAGATGAGATCGGGCGTCTGGCGAGCAGCTTCAACGCGATGCTCGATGCGCTCGAGCGCTCGATGACGGCGCTCGACGCCTCCGTCGACTCGCAGCGCCAGCTCGTCGCCGATGCATCCCACGAGCTCCGCACGCCGGTCACCAGCCTGCGCACCAACATCGAGCTGCTGCAGCAGCTCGGACCTCAGATCGGCTCCCGGGAGCACCGCCGCGTGCTCGACGAAGCGGTCGAGCAGCTCGAGGACCTGACACGCCTGATCAACGACCTCATCGACCTGGCCCGGGGCGAGGAGCCCAACACCGAGGTCGAGGACGTGAGGCTCGACATCCTCGTCGAAGAGGCCGCCCAGAAGACCCGCGTGCGTGCCCCCTCCACGCCCGTGTGGATGGACCTCTCGCCGGTGATCGTGCAGGGCGTCCCCGCCCGGCTGGAGCGCGCCGTCAGCAACCTGATCGACAACGCCTTGAAGTACAGCCCACCCGAAGAGCCGGTCGAGATCGCCCTCCACGGCAAGGAGCTCACGGTCCGCGATCACGGCCCCGGGATCGCGCCCGAGGACCTCCCCCACATCTTCGACCGCTTCTACCGAGGCGCGGAGGCGCGGGGGCGTCCCGGCTCCGGCCTGGGCCTCGCGATTGTCCGTCTGCTCGCAGCGCAGCAGGGCGGCGCGGTCACGGCCGAGCCCGCGCCCGGGGGCGGCACGCTGATGCGACTCCGGCTACCCGGCCTCGAGCCGGCTCCGCTCGAGCGTGAGCTCGGCGAGGAGCTCTCCGGGATCGCGCCCGGCAACGGCCGCGCCCGCTCGCGGAACTCGCCCGGCGTAGTCCCGTAGCGAGCCCGGAATGCCCGCGCGAAATGCGGCGCGTGGCGGTAGCCGACGAGCGCTGCGATCTGAGCGATCGACAGCGAGGGCTGCCCGGCGAGCAACTCTGCCGCCGCCTCCATCCGGCGGGCCCCGAGATCCTCGCGAAAGGACGTCCCGCCGAACACCGCGTAGGCGCGCTGGATCTGTCGGGGCGAGCTCGCCAGCATCGCCGCGAGCTCGCCGAGCGTGAGCGGGCCGCGGTAGCGCGCCGCGACGATCGCACTCGCCTGCGCATACAGCCCCCGCCCGGCGGTTTCGGTGCTTCTCCTCACCCCCACCGATCCGACGCCGGCGCGGGGACGTGACGGCCTCGCGCCGAGTCGCGGTCAGCCCGCGGTCGGTTCGAAGCGGTACTCGGCCAGCCACTGCTCAGGACCGTGTGTGTGAGCGGTCCAGAACACCTCGGCGATGTTGTTGGGGTCGAACGGCGTTCCCGGCGCGACCTGTCCGACGATCGTGATGCTCGCGGCGTGGACGCCGTCGCCGCCAACGTCTGCGGCGATCATCGTGGCAGCAGCGCGAAGCGCCGCCTTGCCCATCGAGATCGTCGCGAAGGCGGGGATCGGAACGTCCGCGAAGCCGCCGCCCGTGAAGAGGATCGTGCCCGAGCCCGCGGCACGCATCACCGGCGCGGCGATCTGTGCAGCCACCACAGCGCCGATGACATCGACGTCGTAGGTCTCGCGGAGATGCTCGACGGTCGACGTGAGGATCCCGTCGGGGACGAGCGCCGAGGCGTTGTAGACGAGCACGCCCGGCGCGTCCGGCGCGTCGTAGAGCTCGTGGAGGCTCGCGCGGAAGCCATCTAGGTCCCCGACGTCAGAGACGAGCGGCGACATGCTCATGCCCTCGTCGCGAAGGCCGGCGGCGACCTGCTCGGCCGCCCCGCCGCGGGAGATCAGGGTCGCACGGAACCCCTCGCGGCCGAAACGGCGCGCGACCGCCGCTCCCACGCCCGGTCCGGCGCCGATCAACAGTAGGTGCTTCGCATCCAGCCTCGACTCGGGAGTCATCCGACCAATCCTTTCCGGCGCCTCTAGAGCGCCACCTCGAACGCCTGCAGGGCGACATCGATCTGCTCACGGTCGACGTCGAGATGGGTCACGGCCCGCATCCGCGTCAGATCGAGCGCCAGCACGTCGACTTCGCCGGCCAGCCGCTCGGCCAGGAGCGCCGCGTCGGGCACCTCGAAGATCACGATGTTCGTTTCCACCGTCTCCGGGTCGATCTCCACGCCGGGAAGTTCCGCGAGGCCCTCGGCGAGGGCACGCGCGTTGGCGTGGTCCTCGGCGAGCCGCTCGACGTGGTGATCGAGCGCGTAGATGCAGCCCGCCGCGAGGATCCCGGATTGGCGCAGCGCGCCGCCCATCATCTGCTTGTAGCGCCAGGCCTCGTCGATCAGCTCCCGGGAAGCGGCGAGCACCGCGCCGACGGGGGCGCCGAGACCCTTTGAGAAGTCGAGCCAGGCCGTGTCGAAGGCGCTCGCGTAGTCGGCCGCCGCAACGCCGGAGGCGACCACCGCGTTCATCAGCCGGGCGCCGTCGAGATGCGTTCGCAGCCCGTTGCTGCGCGCCACGCCGAGCACGTCCTCGATCTGCTGTGGAGACCAGACCCGTCCGCCGCCCATGTTCGTCGTCTGCTCGACGGACACGGCCCGCGAGCGCGGCGCGTAGCGGTCCCCGTCGACGTGCAGGGCCGCTTCCAGCTGGGACGCCGTGAAGATCCCGCCGTCCCCGTCGAGCGGCCCGATCATCGCCCCCGCGAGCGCGGCCGGCCCGCCCGCCTCGGCGACGATCGGGTGGGCGGTGCGATCGAGAATCAGCTCATCGCCGCCGCCGCGGATGTGCAGCCGCAGGGCGATCTCGTTGCACATCGTGCCGCTGGGCAGGAACACCGCGGCCTCGTGCCCCAGCAGCTCCGCGACGCGACGCTCGAGCTCGGCGGTCGTGGGGTC
Organism: Solirubrobacteraceae bacterium; assembly: GCA_036394235.1. Taxonomy (GTDB): domain Bacteria; phylum Actinomycetota; class Thermoleophilia; order Solirubrobacterales; family Solirubrobacteraceae; genus Palsa-744. The sequence goes on from DASWFM010000164.1 coordinate 7,354, forward strand.
CTGCCCGCGCTGCTCGTCGCCGACCTCCGCCGCGGCCATCACCGCGCGCATCTCGGCGGTCGGCTGGGTCTGCGTGTCGCTGTGCAGGTTGACGACCATCGCAGCGCCGAGGCTAGCTCACAAGCGCCGACGCCAGCTCACAGGTAGCCGCGAGCGGCCCGCTCGGCCGCTGCCTCGTAGGAGCCGCCGAACAGCACGGCGTGGACGAGCAGCGGCGCGAGCTGGTAGAGCGCGACGCGATCGGGCGCGCCCGGCGCGAGTGGCGCGGCCTCTTCGTAGGCCTCGAAGATGCGCTCCGAAGGCGCGCCGAACAGGCGCAGCATCGCCAGGTCGACCTCGCGGTGCCCGCCGTAGGCGGAGGGGTCGATCAGCCACGCGCCGCCGTCGGCGCCGGCCATCACATTGCCCGCCCACAGGTCCCCGTGCAGCCGCGCCGGCGGCTCGGGTGGCCCGCACAGCTCCTCGAGCCGCTCGCACACGGCCTCCACCGCACGGGCGCCGGCCTCGGAGATCGCGCCGCGCTGCCCAGCCAGGGCGAGCAGCGGCATCAACCGCTGCTCGCCGTAGAAGCTCGGCCAGTCCGGCGCCGGATCGTTCGGCAGCCGCAGCGAGCCGAAGCCCGTGTCGCGAGGCGCGCCCGGCGGCGCCCCGAACTCCCGCGCGCCGGCAAGGTGCGTGCCGGCGAGCCCGCGTCCGAGCTGCTCGGCGCCGTCTGCCGAGAGCGACCCGCGCTCGATCCACTGCAGCGCCAGGTAGCTCTCATCCTGGTCGAGCACCGCGGGGGTACGCACCTGGCCCGGTTCGGCGAGCCACGCAAGGCCCACCGCCTCGGCCGCGTACTCGCCGGGAATCGGCTCCCGCCGCGTCTTCACGAACGCCTCCCGACCGTCGGCGAGCGTCACCCGATAGGCCTCGTTGATGTCTCCTCCGCCCACCGGCCGGGGATCGGACGCTCCGGGCGGCAGCCGCGGCCCGGAGGCCGGCATGGAGCGCCGGCCGATTCCTTCTGACGCCGGCATGGAGCGCCGGCCGATTCCTTCTGACGCAGGCAGACTCACGGCACGCGTCCGGCTTGGATCTCCTCGAGCAGCCCACGGCATGCGGCCTGCACGAGCGCGAACACGTCTCCGAAGCCGTCCTCGCCACCGTAGTAGGGGTCGGGAACGTCGAGATCGCGCTCGCCTGCGCTCGCCGGGTCGAACTCCCGCAGCAGCCGTACCTTCGCCCGCTCCTGCGGGGACGCGGCGAGGGCCCGCAGGTCGCGAAGGTTGGAGCTGTCCATCGCGAGGATCAAATCGAATCGCTCGAAGTCCTCGGGCTCGATGCGGCGGGCCTGACCCTCGAGCGTCACGCCCTGCTCGGCGGCGGCGGCCTGCGCGCGCCGGTCGGGGGCGCTGCCGACATGCCAGGCGCCGGTGCCGGCCGAGTCGATCAGGATCTGCTCGCCGAGCCCCGCGGCCTCGACGAGCGAGCGCATCACCCCCTCGGCGGTGGGCGATCGGCAGATGTTGCCGAGGCACACGAACAGCACCCTGATCGGCCCAGGCAGCCTGACCGGCTCGCCGTGGTCCCCCTGGGGGCCACGCGCGAGGGGCTGAGCTTCGCGTGGCACGGCCCCTTTATTCCTCGCCCAGCTCCAACACCGCCAGGAAGGCCTCCTGCGGGACCTCGACGCGGCCCACCTGCTTCATCCGCTTCTTGCCCTCCTTCTGTTTGGCCAGGAGCTTTTTCTTGCGCGTGATGTCGCCCCCGTAGCAGCCGGAGATCACGTCCTTGCGAAACGCCTTGACGGTCTCCCGGGCGATCACGTGAGAGCCGATCGCCGCCTGGATCGGCACGTCGTACTGCTGGCGGGGAATCCGTTTGCGCAGCTTTTCGGTCAGCGAGCGACCGACCTCGTAGGCCTTCTCCCTGTGCACCACCATCGAGAGCGCGTCGACGGGATCGCCCGCGAGCAGCACGTCGAGCTTGACGAGATCCGAGGGCCTCATCCCGCTCAGCTCGTAGTCGAGTGACGCGTAGCCTTTCGTCCGCGACTTCAGCTGGTCGAAGAAGTCGAGCACGATTTCGGCGAGCGGCAGCTGGTAGTTGAGCTGCACGCGCTCCGGCGAGAGGTAGTGCATGCCGGCATGCTCGCCGCGGCGTTCCTGGCAGAGCTCCATGACGGCACCCACATACTCTTTCGGGGCGATCACCGAGGCGCGGATGAACGGCTCGCGGATCTCTGCGATCGTGCCGGGGTCGGGCA
>DASWFM010000165.1:0-6021 GCA_036394235.1 Solirubrobacteraceae bacterium
AAGCCGTGCTCCTCCGGATGGCGCTCCTGGCTGATCAGGTGGACCTCGTGGCCGAGCCGCACGAGGGCCTCCGCGAGCCTCGCGTTGTAGACGTTGGAGCCGGTCCCGCCGAGCAGGTAGCCGTGGAAGATCAGCAGGCGCACGGACGGTCAGCCTACCCCCGTCCGGAACGTGCCCCCGGGGCGGCTGGGACGCCCACCGCCTTCGCTAGAGTGCCCGCCATGAGCACCAGACAGCGTTACCGCCTGCGCAACCAGTCGACCGGCCGGGAACTGATCCTCGAGGCCGAGCCCGAGGAGATCTACCGCGACCGCGACACCGGGGAAGAGCTCGAAATCCTCGGCAAGGTGCTGCCGCTCGCCCCTTCGGAGTCGAGCCTGCCACGGGCCGTGGAGTACCTCCGCTTCTGCCCATGGTGCGATCAGATGTCCCAGCGGGACCTCAACGACTGCCCCACCTGCGGCCGGCGCATGGGGCCGCTGGGCAAGCCCCGAGGGAAGGCCTGAGACGTGCGGGCGCCGCGCAAGCGCCTCGCGCTCGCCGCGCTCGCCGCGGTGCTGAGCTCGCTCGCGCTGGCCGCCTGCGGCAGCAGCAGCGTCTCCGACGCGGTCCCGAAGAGCACCCCTGACATCATCCCCCCGAACGACACCAGCGCCGAAAAGGCCGCGGTGCAGACGACCTCGACGTCGACCACGACGACGAAATCGAAAACCACCGCCGGCACCGGCGAATCTTCTGAATCCGAAAAAGAAGGCGGCGAAACACCGGAAGGCGAAACGGGCGGCGCGGCCGGCGAAGGAACCGCCTCCGGGGGCACCGGCAGCGAAGAAAAAGCGCCCGAAAAAGCCGCTACACCGGAAGAAGGCGCGGCCAGCCCGACGGGCGGGGCGAGCGCGCCCTAGCGACTCGGCGTTGGGCCGCCATCCGCAAGGGCATTCGAGCTGAGCGGGGCGTAGGCCAAGCGCGGCAAGGACGCAGGGAGCGAAGTGTGCGTCAGCACACGAGCGACCGAGGACGCCGCCGCGCGCCGGCATACGCCCCGCTCAGGGGGTTGAGATCAGGGTGGCGCTGTAAGTCAGCCGCGCGGTCTGGTACAGGCAGAAGTACTGGACCGACGTGTTGATCTGGGTGTGGGCCGTCTGAGCGCTGGTGGTGGTGCACTGCTTCTTGGGACGGCTGGCCCGCCAGGAGGTGTCGTTGCCGAAGCCCAGCGCGAGCGCGGGGGCCCAGGTCGGCACGGTCAGCGCGATCTCGTCGCCCTTTTTGACCTTGATGGTCGTTTCCAGCGGGAACTGAGCGGTCTTGCCGAAGTAGGGCTGCAGCTTCAGCACGGGGCTCTCGGCGATCAGCTTGTAGGTGAGGTTCGGTTTCGGCTGCGGCCGCAGGACGGCGATGGCGGCTTCAGAGACGCCCCCCTCGTTGGTGTTGAAGAACTTGATCTGCGTGGCATTGGGCCTGCCGAGGGTGATCGTCCAGGCGACGATCGAGCCGTCCCGGGGCACCCCGATCGGGTTGCGGGCGGAGCCGACCTTGACCTGGAAGCCGGTCGTGCGGCTGACGGCCAGGCAGGGAGTCGCCGGGCAGCTCGCGACGGTAGCCGGGTTGGTCGTGCCGAGCACGCCGACTTCGCTCAACTGAGCCGGCGCCGCGGCGGGCAGGGCGAGGGCGAGCAGGACGCCCGCGAATATGCCGATCTTGATCCGTCTCATCTCAGCTGTTCAACACGCTCAACCGCCGCAGGTAGCGGTTTGATTACTTCGCTAACCCCCTGCCAACTCCTGCGCAGCGGCAGCGATCTCCTCCGGATCGCCCGGGGATGGTACCCAGGGCAGTCGCAGCGGGTCCTCGCGGTAGCGCGGAATCATGTGGATATGCAGGTGGAACACGGTCTGCCAGGCGGCCCGGCCGGCCGAGTTCAGGAGGTTCACGCCATCGGCGTCCAGGCGCTCCTTGGCGCGGCGGGCGAGCCTCTGGGCAGCGAGCGCGGTCGCTTGCAGATCCTCCTCGCTCGCGTCGAAGATGTCGCGCGAGTGGACCCGCGGGATCACCAGGGCGTGGCCGCGGGTGGCGGGTGAGATGTCCATGAAGGCGATCGTCCGCTCGTCTTCGTCGACGATCGTCGCGGGCAGCTCGCCGGCGACGATCTTGCAGAAGATGCAGTCCGGGTCCGACATCGGCGCTGATCCTAGCCGCCGCTCCGGCGCGGCGCCGGGCCCCGTGACGGCGGATCAGCCGCGCGCCAGCGCCGCGCGGGCGTGCGCCACGGCCTGCTCGGGCGTCGCGATCTCACCGGCGTAGCGGGCTGCGGCGAGCTCGTCCAGCAGCGTGCCGAGCTCGGGGCCGGGGGCGATGCCGAGCCGGCGAACGAGCTCGTCGCCTCGCACCAGCGGCGGCGGTGGCCCATGCTCGCGCCAGCTCAGCGCCTCGCCGAGCATCGAGCCGGCGAGACGCAGGTGAGCTTCGATTGCGCGCTCGGAGGAGCGCCCGCGAGTCGCCAGGCGGTCGGCCACCGACAGCACCGTGACGTCCACCTCGACGGGCGCGCAGGCGGTCAGATAGGCGTACACGGTACGCCTCGGCAGCGGCTGGGGCTCGTGCACGAGGAAGCCGAGCCGTAGGTGATTGCGGACGAGCGCCGCGACGTGGGAGCGCAGCCGCTCGCTGCTGCGCAGCCGGGTCAAGACCTCCCGGGCGAGCTCGGCGCCCGCTTCGTCGTGGCCGAGGAACGTCACGCGGCCGTCGGCGCGAACCTCGCGCGTCAAGGGCTTGGCGGCGTCGTGGAGGAGGGCCCCCCAGCGCAGCGCTTCGCCGCGGCTGATCTGATCGGCCAGCGGCTCGGCCAGGAGCGCCGTGACCTGCTCCCGGTGGGGCCCGATCGCCGGATCGGCATCGCCGCGGGCCGGGCCGCCCGGCGCGGTCAGCTCGACGGCCCGCTCGAGCACCTCGAGGGTGTGGTGGTAGACGTCTGCGTGATGGAAGGCGCTCTGCTCCACGCCCCGCAGAGCGTCGAGCTCCGGCAGTACCACGGCGAGCGCTCCGACCTCGGCGATCAGCTCGATTCCGGCTCTCGCGCGAGGCGCGGCGATCGTGCGGCAGAGCTCCCCGAAGATGCGCTCGCCGGATACTCCTGACAGCCCCGGGGCCCGCTCGCGGGCGCCCCGCAGCGCCTCCTCGTCGGGCCTCAATCCGAGCTCGACGGCGACGCGCACCAGTCGCAGCACGCGCAGGGGGTCCTGCGCGAAGGAGCCGGGGCCCGCGATGCGAAGGCGCCCCTCGCGCAGATCCCGAGCGCCGCCGAGCGGGTCGATCGGCTCACCGCCTGCGAGCGGCTGGGCGATTGCGTTGACGGTGAAGTCGCGCAGCGCGAGGTCGGCCTCGAGCGTCTCGCCGCGCAGCGGCTCGAGGTCGATCTGCCAGCTGTTGTCGCGCGCCACCACGCGCCAGCTGCCGAACTCCTCGGAGAGGGGGAAGCATGCGGCGCGGCCGCCGGCGCGGGCGATGGCCTTCGCGGCGCGTGCGGGGTCGCCCGCGACGACGATGTCGTAGTCGGCCGTTGGCCGGCCGAGCAGCGCGTCGCGGACGGCGCCGCCGACGAGCCAGGCGGGACTGCCCGCGAGCACCTCGCGGGCCGCCTCGAGGCCGTTGCTCACGCCGTCCCGGGCAGCGTCGCGCCGGCCGCGTCCTGCTCCGCCGGCAGGCCGTCCCGGTGGTACACGCGGGTCGCCCGCGGCGTCAGGCCGCAGGTGATCTCGTAGTTGATCGTGTTCAGCCGCCGGGCGATCTCCTCGGCGGTGATGCGCTCGCTGCCCTGCAGGCCGATCAGCACGGCCGGCTCGCCGAGCAGCTGCTCGCCGGCGTCGGGCCCGAGGTCGACGGTGACGCTGTCCATCGAGATCGTGCCGACGAGCGGACGGCGGGCGCCGCCGATCAGCACGTCGCAGTTGTTGCTCAGGCCCCGCCGCCAGCCGTCTCCGTAGCCGACCGGGAGGACACCGATGACGGTGTCCTGCTCGGCGATGAAACGCCGTCCGTAGCCGGCGCTCTCCCCCGCCCGGCAGGGCTTGACGTCGGCCACATACGAGCGCAATTCGAGCGCCGGCTCGAGGGCCCGCTCGGCGGGGTCCCGCCCGAACGGGTCCATCCCGTAGATCGCGATGCCGGCACGCACCATGTCGAACTGGGCGGCCGGCTCGCGCAGCGTCGCGGCGCTGTTGGCGGCGTGCAGGAGCAGCCCCGGGCGGTCGGCCTTGAGCTCCCCGGCCCAGCGCACGAAAGCCCGGAGCTGAGCAGCGAAGAAGCCGCCGTCGTCGAGCTCGTCGGCCGTCGCGAAGTGGGTCATCAGCCCCGCCAGCTCGACACCCGGGGCACGCTCTGCTTGCTCGGCCACGGCTGAAGCCTGCTCGGGATCGCGGGTACCCAGCCGCCCCATGCCGGAGTCGAGCTTGACGTGCACGCGGCCACCGCCCGCGGACGCGACGGCCGCGACGTCGCGCTCGTCCCACACGACCACGTCGCCGCGCGCGGCCAGCGTCTCCGCCAGTTCGACGGGCGTGAGCGCGGCCATCACCAGGATCGGCACCTGCAGGCCCGCCCCGCGCAGCTCCCGCAGCTCGTGGGCGCCGGCGACGGCCAGCCAACCCGCGCCGCCCGCGAGCGCGGCTAGCGCCACGGGCACGGCGCCGTGGCCGTAGCCGTCGGCCTTGACGACGGCGCACAGCTCGGCGCCATCCCCCAGCCCGGCGCGCAGCCGCCGGCAGTTCCGTTCGATCGCGGCGAGGTTGACGAGCGCCTGGACGCGTTCGACGGCCGGCCCCTGCACGGCGAGGGTCTCCTCCGGGGTGCGCTCAGCCATCGCTGCCCTCCTCAGCACGAGCCCGGGGCAGCGCTTCGATCACGTCGCCGGCGATCACCGACTCGGCGGCGCCGACGGCGAGCGCGGCGAGGCGTCCGGCGCGGGAATGGAGCAGCACGCCGGCGCAGGCGGCGAGGAAGGGTTCGAGCTGCTCTGAGAGCAGTGCCGCGATCACGCCGGTCAGCACGTCGCCGGTCCCGGCCGTCGCCAGCGCCGGACTGCCTCCGGGGCTCACCGCTACGCGGCCCTCCGGCTCGGCAACGAGCGTGTCGTCGCCCTTCAGCACGACGATCGCCCCGGAGCGGGCCGCCGCGTCGCGCACGTGGCGCAGCCGCTCGGCGTCGATCTCCGCGCTGTCGAGCTCGAGCAGGCGGCCGAGCTCGCCGGCGTGGGGCGTCAGGACGGTCGGCGCGGGACGGTCGACGAGCTCCGCGAGGCGCCCGGCGTGGGCGTTCAGGCCGTCCGCGTCGAGCACCATCGGCAACTTCGCCGCGCGTGCGAGCCGGCGGGCGAACGCCAGCGCGTCCTGCTCGCGGCCGAGCCCCGGGCCGAGCGCGAGCGAGCCGCCCCGGGCGCTCGCGTCGAGCACCTGCTCGACGCCCGCATCGCTCAGCGCACCGTCGGCTTCGGGCAGGCCGCGGGTCAACAGCTCGTGGACCCCGGAGCTGGCCACTACGGGCTGCAGGCCGGCCGGCATGAACGCCGTCACGTATCCAGCGCCTGCCCGCATCGCGGCGCGGGAGGCCATCGTCGGCGCGCCGGTCAGGCCGAGCGAGCCGCCCACGACGAGCACGTGGCCGGAGCGGAACTTCGTGGAGGAGCCGTCGCGGCGGGGCAGCAGCGCGAGCACGCTCGCCTCGATCAGCCCGACCGCAGAGGCTTCCGGCGCGCCGCGGGGAATGCCGATGTCAGCGACCTCCACGGTGCCGGCATGGGCCTTTCCCGGCCTGATCCAGAGGCCGGGCTTGGCGGCGTGGAAGGTGACCGTGACGGCCGCCCGTACGGCCTCCCCGGCGACGACTCCGGTGGAGGCATCGACGCCGCTGGGCACGTCAACGCTGATCACCGGCGCCGGCGATCGGCCGATCGCCGCGATCGCCTCGGCGACCTCGCCGTGGGGAACACCGCGGAAGCCGGTGCCGAGCAGCGCATCGACGATCGCGACGCTG
>DASWFM010000166.1:0-3725 GCA_036394235.1 Solirubrobacteraceae bacterium
TGTTGCGACCGAGGTGGGGATGCTCTACCCGCTGCGGATGGCGGCGCCCGACGTGGAGTTCATCCCCGCCAACGCGGAGGCATCGTGCGTCTACATGAAGATGATCACGCTGCCGAAGCTGCGAGACGCGCTGCGCGACGGGAAGTTCGAGGTGCGGGTGGACGCTGAGACAGCGGCAAGGGCGCGGGTGCCGATCGACCGGATGGTGGCGATCGGGTAAATGGCGGATACGCTATGATTACTGGCTTAATCTTCGCGGATATGCTATGATCCGCGCGTGCCGCACGAGATTGACTCGGTCGCAGCCGGCCTGATCGCTCAAATCAGGCAGACGGCTGGCCTCCAGCAGGCGGAGCTCGCCCGCCGTTCGGGCATCCCACAGTCCGTGCTGAGCGCGTACGAGCACGGCCGCCGACAGCCTTCGGTCGCTGCGCTCGCACGCGTCGCGGGGGCTGCCGGGCTCGAGTTGCAGATCTCGCCGCTCAGCGACGCCGATGCGCTCGCACGCTCCGGCGAGATCCTGATCGGAGTGCTCGCGCTGGCGGATAGGCTGCCCTCGAAGCCGCGCGGCGAGCTGAAGTATCCACCGCTGATGCAGCTGGCGGCATGATCGGGGTCGCGGACCAGATGCTCGCGGTGCACGATGCGCTGCGCGAGGCAGGATTCCCGCACGCGATCGGCGGCGCCATCGCTCTCGGCTATTGCACGATCGAGGCGCGTGGCACGCAGGACGTCGACGTCAACGTCTTCGTCTCACCGAGCAGGACCCGGGAAGTGCTTGCCGCACTTCCGGAGGGCGTCCGTATCCGAGGGCGAGATGTCGAAGTCGCCGAACGGGACGGCCAGGTGCGCCTGCTCTGGGACGCCACTCCCATCGACCTGTTCTTCAGCGTGATCCCGTTCCACGACGCGGTCCAGCGCAACATCCGGCACGTGCCGTTCGGTGCTCGCACGATCCCCGTCCTCGACTGCACGGCGCTGGCGATCTTCAAGGCGTTCTTCGGTCGCCCGCGCGACTGGGTGGATATCGAAGCGATGATCGAGGCCCGATCGATCGACGTCGACGAGGCAATCCGGTGGATCCGCGAGATGATCGGAGAGGACGCCCGTATCGACAAGCTCGAGGAGCTGAGGGAGAACCGGCGTTCGCAGGCGGAGCCGCCACCCCTGCGCCTGCGCCCCGACGGCAAAATCGACGCTCCCGGCTAGAACTCCTCCGCTGTGTGCGGCCCGACAACGCCCACCGCGAGCCGATCCTCGATGCCGGCTGCGACCTCTTGAACCTCGTCGAAGGTGACGGCGTCGAGCGCCGCGATCGCCTCGTCGGGGTCGATCGACTCGCCGTGGACGATCGTCTGGGTTGCCGCATGGCGCGCGACGGCGCCGGAGTTCTCGAAGGCGAGCACGAGCCGCCCGGCGGCGTATGCGCGAGCCCGCTGCACCTCCTCCTCGGTCGGCCCATCGGTGCGGAGCTCGTCGACTATCTCGCGCATGCGCGTGTAGGCCTCGATCGTCTTGCTGGAGTCGAGGCCCGAGCCGAGCTGCAGGATCGGCACGTCGGCGAAGGCATGTGAGACGGCGTACACGGAGTAGCAGAGGCCGCGTTTCTCGCGGATCTCGTCGAACAGCCGCGAGCCCATCGAGCCGCCGAGCAGCGTCGAGTAGATCGCGAGCGCTGCCCTTTCTCGAACATCGGCGACGGCGATCTCGGGGCGGTAGATCATGCGCAGATGCGACTGGTTGGTGTCTCGCTGCTCGACGAGCTTCTCGGGCGCGAAGGCCGGAGCCGCCAGGTACGGATCTGGAGCGGGCAACTCGGGGAAGCGGCCGAAGCGCTCCTGCAGCTCGGCCTCGTCGGGCAGGTGATCGAGGTTGCCGGCCAGGAAGACGCCGCCGCGGGAGCCGGCCCAACGCCGCTCGCGGAACGCGACGATCCCGTCGCGGGTGAAGGTGCGCAGGTTCTCGGCGGGCCCGAGCACGGTGCGGCCCAGCGGGTGGTCGCCGAAGGCGGCACGGTCGATCACGTACTCGGCCACGGTCGAGGGCTGGTCGTAGGCGCGGTTGATCTCCTGGATGACTACGCCGCGCTCGCGGTCGAGCTCCTCGGCGTCGATCCGAGGGCGGCCGACGAAGTCGCTGAGCAGGTCGATCGCGGGGCTCGCGCTCTCGGCGCGGACGGTGATGTGGAAGGCGACCAGATCGTGGCTCGTATAGGCGTTCAGCACGCCCCCGAGCCGCTCTGCGGTCTCGTTGACATCGCTGTAGTGCGGGTACTTCTCTCCACCCTTGAAGACCAGGTGCTCGAGGAAGTGGGCCATCCCGTTCTCCTCCGGCCGCTCGTTGCGGGCGCCGGCGTCGAACGCCACGAGCACGGTCAGGGCGCGCGTGCCAGGCAGCTCGATCGAGTGGATCGGCAGGCCGTTGGACTTCACGACGGTGCTGCTGAGTGTTGCCATCGGCTCCACCCTAGAAGGTCTGCGGCGAGGCGTAGCAGCCCTCTACTACGCTAGCCCGACCCGATGCCGAGCTATTCCTCGCGCCGACCTCCGCTCGCCGCCGTGCTGGCCGCGCTGCTGCCGATCCTGCTCGCCGCGGGACTGTACCTCGGCGGGCACCCTGAAGACCTGCCGGGGTTCCTGCGCAGCGCGTTCGTGAAGGACAGTCAGAGCAGGGTGGTCGACGAAGCGATCGAGCGGATCACCCACGATTACTACCGCCCGGTCGGCCGCGGGACGCTCGCGAACGCCTCGATCTCCGGCCTGGTCGGCAGCCTGCACGACCGCTTCTCGCACTACCTGACACCTTCGGAATTCCGTGAATTCAACTCGCCCCCGCACTTCGCTGGAATCGGCGTCGTCGTCGACCCGGGCAAGCGCGGATTGCTGATCGGCCGCGTGTTCGACTCCTCGCCGGCATCGCACGCCGGGCTGAAGGCCGGCGAACTGATCGTCGGCGTCGGAGGGAAGAGCCTCGCGGGGGTCGACGCCGAAGCGGCGGCAGCGCTGATCAAGGGCCGTCCCGGCACCGATGTGACGCTGCGGATCGTGGCCGGCAAGCCTCCGCACCTGAGCACCCGCACTGTGAAGATCACGCGGGCGACGGTCGCCGAGCCCGTCGTCGCCTCCGTGACGAGGACCTTCCGGGGCCACAAGCTCGGCATCGTCGCCCTCGCCGCCTTCACCCCGGGCGCCCATGGCGAAGTGCGCGAAGCGGTTGAACACGAGCTGCACGGCGGCGCGGAGGGGATCGTCCTCGACCTGCGCGCCAACGGCGGTGGGTTGGTCGAGGAGGCGCAGCTGATCGCAAGTATCTTCATCGCCAAGGGGGCGATCGTGTCCACGCGTGGCCGGGCGCAGCCCACACAGACGCTCTCGGCACTCGGCGATGCGATTCCGGCGAAGATCCCGGTGGTGGTGCTGGTCGACGGCAACACGGCGTCGGCCGCGGAGATCGTCACGGCGGCACTGCAGGACCACCACCGCGCGACCGTCGTCGGAACTCACACCTTCGGCAAGGGCGTGTTCCAAGAGGAGGAGCCGCTCTCCAACGGCGGCGCGCTGGACATCACCGTCGGCGAGTACTTCACCCCTGACGGGCGCAACCTGGGCGGCGGCGGCGTCAAGCAGGGGGCAGGGATCACCCCTGAAGTGAGGGTCGCGAACGGCATCGATACGAATCGCGGCGCGGACGTCGCGCTGGAAACACTCGCGGCCAAGCTCCGGTGA
>DASWFM010000167.1:0-6930 GCA_036394235.1 Solirubrobacteraceae bacterium
GGCACGCGAGCTCGCAGTAGCCGCAGAAGATGCAGCGCGAGAGGTTGATCTCGTAGACGGCCGCGTACCTCTCCCCCGGCGAGACGCGGTTCTCGGGGGTGTTCTCCGCGGCGACCACGCGGATGCAGTCCGACGGGCAGGCGGCCGCGCAGAGTGAGCAGCCGACGCACTTCTCGAGGCCGCTGTCCTCGAAACGATGGAGCTTGTGGCGCCCCCGGAAACGGGGATAAACGGCCGTCTTCTCCTCCGGGTACTGGACCGTGACAGGCGTTTCGCGGAAGCGCCCGAAGGTCGTCGCGAGCCCTCTCAGCGTCTCGAAGAAGATTCGCCAGCTGGCCCGCGCAGGCCCCGGGGGCGGCGTGCGGACGACCTCGATCACGTCCTCGCCGGGGTTCCAGGCGGCCACGTTCAGGTTCGCCGTCGCGTTGGGGTCGACCGTGCTCATCAGTGCGTCGCCACCACCAGGATCGCGGTCACGAGCACGTTCAGCGTGGCGAGCGGCAGCAGCACCTTCCATCCGAAGCTCATCAGCTGGTCGTAACGCAGCCGCGGCAGCGTCGCCCGCACCCAGATGAACAGGAACGTGATCAGGGACATCTTGAACAGCACCACGATGGGGTCGACCCAGCCCGGGGGATGAATCCCGAACGGCAGCAGCCAGCCGCCGAGGAAGACCGTCGTGACGATCCCCGAGACGACCACCACGTTGAGGTACTCAGCGAAGTAATAGGAGGCGAAGCGCCCGCCGCCGAACTCGGTGTTGTAGCCGCCCACGAGCTCGGCGTCGGCCTCTGTCAGGTCGAACGGAGCCCGGTTCGTCTCGGCGAAGCTCGCGACGAGGAAGATCAGGAAGCCGAAGAACTGCGGGATGAAGTACCAGAGGCCTTTCTGCGCAGTCACGATGCCGGTGAGCGAGAGGGTCTGCGCCGTGATCACGACGCCGACGAGCGCCAGGCCCTGGGAGACCTCGTAGGAGATCAGCTGGGCGGCACCCCGCATCGCGCCGAGGAACGAGTACTTCGAGCCCGACGACCAGCCGCCGACGGTGATGCCGTAGAAGGCGATTCCGCCGAACGCGAACAGGTACAGCGGGCCGATCGAGACGTCGATCCCGTAGAGGCCCACCTTGGTGCCGAAGATGTCCTGGGTGTTCCCGAAGGGGATGATCGCGAACGCCGCGACGGCGGTGAGGATCGACACCAGCGGGGCGGCGGCGAACAGGAAGCCCACGGACGTTGTTGGGCGGAACTGCTCCTTTGTGAGCAGCTTGAGGATGTCGGCGAGCGGTTGCATCGCGCCGTAGGGGCCGACCCGGTTCGGTCCGTAGCGGCTCTGGAAGCGTCCCAGCAGCTTGCGCTCGGCCAGGAGCACGATCGGGACGAGCTGCAGGCCGACGGCGAAGATCACGATCGCCTTGATGATCTGGATCCACCAGGGCTCGAAGTAGCCGACGGTGGCGATCATCCGCTGACCAGCTCCCCGCCGGCCGGCATGGAGCGCCGGGCGGCTCCCTCAGACCTTTTCGGCGCGAGGAACTCGAGCGCCGGTGAGTGTTCGACCTCGGGGGCGTCCCAGACCGAACGGAACCCGGCTACCTCGCGCGCGCGGAGAGCCGCCGCGGGATCGTCCTCGTGGGGGCTCAGCGACGGCGGCTCTTCGCTCACGCTCGCCCCCGCGGGGAAGCCGGCCGCGGCCTCGCGCTGCTGCCAGCGCACCCCGCGGCCGCCGATCTCCTCGAGCGTGAGGCCTGCATAGAACGGGACAGCCTCAAACAGGTGGCGCGAGGCCATCGCGCCGCTCAGCACATCGAGGTCGAGGCCGATTCGCAGGGCCAGCTCGGAGATCACCTGCCAGCCCGCGCGGACCTCACCGGGACGGGCGATCGCAGGGCGAAGCCGCTGGAGCCGCCCGTCGGGGTGGACGATCGTGCCCTCCTTCTCCGGGTAGGCCTCGGCCGGGAAGACCACGTCGGCGTGCTCCTCGATCGTCTCCGTCATGAAGCTCGCGTGGGCGATGACCGTCGAGGCCGCCGACAGCGCGCGCCGCCAGAGCTCCGCATCGGGGAGCTCGCGCAGCGGGTCGCTCTGCAGCAGGTAGAGGGCGCTCAGCTCTCCCGCCGCGAGGGCCTCGGCGATCTCGTGAGCGGAGCGGCCAGCGGCGAGCGACGGCTCGCTGTAGCCGGGGCCGGCGTTCGGCAGCACCCCGGCCTCGCGCAGCCCACGGCCGTTCGCGCCACTCGGGATCTCGAGCAGCCCCGCGCCCTCAATGCCCCCGAGGTCCAGCTGCTTGGCGATCTGCAGCAGGGCGGTGGCGCCGGCCGCGCCGTCGGGACCCGACAGCAGCCGTTCGCCGAACAGGATCACGACCTCCCGACGCTTCCCGTCGGTGCCCTGGGAGCCGTCGCCGCGGAGCATCGCCGCCAGCTCCCGCAGGCCGTCGGGGTCGCTGCCCGCGAGCGTCGCGAGCCGCTCGAGCTCAGTCGCGTCGGGCGTCTGCTTCAGCGCGACGGCGAGCGCCACCGCGAAGGCGGCGGCCTGGCCGGGGGCGAAGCGCAGCGACAGCTTCGAGCCGGACTCGAGCGAGGTCTCGGCGGGCATCGCCTGCGCGAGCGCGAGGCCGTGGCGGCGGATGCCCTTGCGCAGGCGAAGGTCGAGGATCGGCGCGTCGTTCACCGGGTCGGCGGCGAGCACCAGCACCGCATCCGCGAACTCGAGATCGCTGACCTCCGCCTGCAGCGTGGGGTCGGCGAGCGCGCGATGCAGCTCGAGCGGCAGCGCCCCGCCACGGCGGCTGTCGAGATGCGGAGAGCGGAGCCCCTCCCGCATCACACGCGCCAGCAGGTAGCCCTCCTCGTTGGTCGCCTGCCCTCCCGTGATTGCCGCGGCGTGCGCGCCGGCACGGCGCAGGCCCGCGGCGGCCTCCTCGAGGGCACGCTCCCAGGGGACCGGGCGGAGCACGCCGCCATCTCGCAACAGTGGCTCGGTGATGCGCTCGGGGACGTGGAAAGACTGGTAGCCGAAGCGGCCCTTGTCGCACAGCCACCCGTCGTCGACGCCGTCGTTGTCGCGAGCCAGCACCCGCAGCGCCCGCTCGTCGCGGACGGTCACCTCGACGTTGCATTGCGAGGGGCAGATCGTGCAGACCGAGCCTGACCCCTCGATGTCCCAGGGACGGGCCCGGAATCTGTACGGGCGGGAGGTCAAGGCGCCGACGGGGCAGAGCTCGACGATGTTGCCGCTGAAGGGTGCGACGTAGGGGTGCCCGTCGAAGGTCGCGACGTAGGAGTGGGCGCCGCGCTCGAGCAGCACGAGTTGGTAGTCCTCGGCGATCTCCTGGGAGAAGCGCACACAGCGGTAGCAGAGGATGCATCGCTCGCGATCGATCGCGATCAGCGGCGAGAGCTCGAGCGGCTTGACGAAGTGGCGCTTGGGCTCGATGAAGCGCGAGATGCCGGCGCCCCACCCGAAGGAGATGTCCTGCAGCGGGCACTCGCCGCCCTTGTCGCAGACCGGGCAGTCGAGCGGGTGGTTGATGAGCAGGAACTCGACGACCGACCGCTGCGCCGTCTTGACCCGATCGGTCTGTGTGTAGACGACCATGCCGTCCTTGACAGGCGTCGAGCAGCCCGTCTGCAGCTTCGGGATGCCGTCGATCTCCACGAGGCACATGCGGCATGCGCCCACGGGGCTGCCGAGCTTGGGCTCGTAGCAGAACACAGGGATCTCGACGTCTCCGAGTTTGGCGGCGTCGACCAGCATCGTGTTCTCCGGCGCCTGCACCTCGACACCGTCGATCGAGAAGCCGATCATCTGCGGCTCCGGGCGCGGCATCGCTAAGAGACGCCTCTCTGCGTCCCCGGCTCGCGGCGCAGACGCGCCTGTTCCATGTGAGCTTCGAACTCCTCACGGAACTTCGCGATCATCGAGCCGATCGGCATCGCCATCGCGTCGCCCAGCACGCACAGGCAGTTGCCGATGATGTGATCCTGCACGGAGGCCATGATCTCGAGGTCCATCGGCGTCGCTTCGCCCTCGTCGATCCGCTCCAGCATCTTCACCGTCCAGTTGGTGCCCTCCCGGCACGGCGTGCACTTGCCGCAGGACTCGTGGCGGTAGAACTTGGCGGTCTTCATCGCCAGGTCGAGGATCGGCGTCGAGTCGTCCACGACGATGATCGCGCCGGAGCCGATCATCGAGCCGGCTTTGGCCATCGAGTCGAAGTCGTAGGGCACGTCGAGGTCCGCGGCTGTCATCACCGGCGAGGAGGAGCCGCCCGGGAACCAGCACTTGATGGCCCGTCCTTCCGGTGGTCCGCCGGCGAGCCCGTAGATGAGCTCACGCGAGGGGATGCCAAGTTCGATCTCGTAGTTGCCCGGGCGCTGCACGTGGCCGGAGATCGACACGACCTTCGTGCCGGCCGAGGTCGCCGTGCCGAGCTTCGCGTACTCCTCGCCCCCGAGGCGGATGATCGCCGGGACCGTCGAGAGCGTCTCCACGTTGTTGATCAGGGTCGGCCCCTGGTAGAGGCCCTGGTTGGCCGGGAACGGCGGCTTCAGCCGGGGGTTGCCCCGCTTGCCCTCAAGGGAGTCGAGCAGCCCCGTCTCCTCGCCGCAGATGTACGCGCCGGCGCCCCGGTGCACGACCAGCGAGAGCGAATGACCCGAACCGAGGATGTCCTCGCCGACGTAGCCCGCCGCGCGTGCTTCGGCCAGCGCGGCGTCGAGCGCGTCGGCCTGTTCGACATACTCGCCGCGGATGTAGATGAACGAGCGGTTGGTGCCCGCCGCGTAGGAGGCGATCACGATCCCCTCGATCAGCAGATGCGGGCTCTTGTGCATCAGTTCCCGGTCCTTGAAGGTGCCCGGCTCGGACTCGTCGGCGTTGCAGACCAGGTACTTGTCCATCGAGCCCTTCGGCAGGAACGAGACCTTCTTGCCCATCGAGAAGCCGGCGCCGCCGCGACCGCGCAGCCCCGAGGCTTCGAGCTCGACGAGGACCTTGCCGGGGTCCATCGCCAGCGCCTTGCGCATCGACTCGTAGCCGCCTCGGCGTTCGTAGACCTCCCGGGTGCGCAGCCCCGGCTCGTCGATGTCGGTGAACAGCAGCCGCGGAGATGCTGCGGGCGCGGCCATCAGGAGCCCTCCTCCTGATCCTGCTCGGGCAGGTCCTCGAGTGGCACCGCCTCGCCGATCGCGCCGAGCGGAGACTCCGTTGGCAGCTCGAGGTTCGCGCCATCTGCCGGGGGAGGCTCGACGGGGTGGGCGGGGAACTCGCGCGTGTTCGCGTAGGGGTCGGCGACCGGGCGCCGCGCGAGCTGCCGGTCCGGAAGCACCGGGCGTCCCGCGTGGATGTCCTCGAGCAGCGCCGGCAGGTCGGCAGGGCTCAGCGGCCCCACGTAAACCCCGTCGACCGAGGCCATCGGCGCGATGTCACACGCGCCGAGGCACTCGAAGGCGCGGACGTTCACTTCGGGATCCTCCTCGACCGCGCCGAGCGCAGCCTCGTAGAGCTCGTCGGCACCGCGCAGTGAGCAGGAGATGTTGGTGCAGATGTAGACGCTGTGGCGGCCCACCGGCTGGGACTCGAGCATGTCGTAGAAGGTCACGAGAGAGTCCAGGTAGGCGGGCGTCACGCGCATCACGGAGGCGACCTGGTCGATCGCCTCCGGGGAGCACCAGCCGTGGACACGCTGGGCCGCGGCGAGCGCCGGCAACGCCGCCGAGCGGCGGTCGGGGTAGTTGGCCATGTGGGCCTCGATCTCCTCGCGCAGCGCGTCCGGGACGTCGGTCGTCTCCGGGTCAGGTATCTCCGCCGGGTCCTTCTCGAGGTCGGCCGGCGCATCCCATCCGAGCGGGCTCACCGGTCGATCCCCCCGAGGATCGGATCGAGCATCGCGACCGTCGCGATCATGTCGGCGATGTAGCTGCCCCTGACCATGTGCGAGAGCGCCTGGAGGTTCACGAAGGACGGGTCGCGCATGTGCACCCGCGCCGGCTTGGACGATCCATCTGAGCGCACGAAGCAGGCGAGCTCGCCACGCGGCGACTCGATCGGGAAGTACACCTCTCCGGGCGGCACGCGGAAGCCCTCGGTGACGAGCTTGAAGTGATGGATCAGCGCCTCCATCGAGGTCGCCAGCTCGTGGCGCGGGGGCAGCGCGACCTTGCGGTCGGTCGTCATGTACGGTCCCTCGGGCAGCCCATCGATGGCCTGCTCGATGATCTTCACCGACTCGTAGATCTCAGCGAGCCGAACTGCATAGCGGTCGTAGTTGTCACCCTCGGTGCCGATCGGGATCTTGAAGTCGAAGTCCTCATAAGAGCTGTACGGGTCGGCCTTGCGCAGGTCCCACGGGTTGCCGGCGGCGCGCAGCAGCGGACCGGTGACGCCGAGCGAGAGCAGCGTCTCGGCGTCGAGCGGGCAGGTGCCGCGCAGCCGCTGCAGCAGGATCTCGTTGGCGTTGAGGATCGCGCCGTACTCGTCGGCGCGCTCGGGCATCACCTTCAGGAACTCCCGCAGCTTTCCCTCGAAGCCGGGGGGGATGTCCTCGATCACGCCCCCGACCTGGAAGTAGCGGGTGTGCATGCGCTGCCCCGAGGACATCTCGAACAGGTCGAGGATCCGCTCCCGCTCGCGCAGGCAGTACAGGAAGATCGAGACGGCTCCGAGGTCGAGCGCGCTGGTCCCCAGCCAGATCAGATGGGAGGCGATGCGGTTCAGCTCGAGGTGGATGACGCGCAGGTACTGGCCGCGTCGGGGCACCTCGACCTCGACCAGTGTCTCGACGGCGCAGCAGTAGGCCATCGCGTTGAAGTAGTAGGCCAGGTAGTCCATCCGCTCGACGACCGGGATCACCTTCCAGTAGGACTTGTCCTCGGCCGTCTTCTCGATTCCGGTGTGCACGTAGCCGATCACCGGTTTGACGTCGAGC
>DASWFM010000168.1:0-20218 GCA_036394235.1 Solirubrobacteraceae bacterium
GGCGAGGACGCGCGATCGCTCCGAAGCTGAGAGCTACGGCGAATATCAGGAACAGGGACTTGGCTGGGTCGTGTTCGCAGGCACGATGCTTCTGATGGCGGGCACGCTGAACATCATCTACGGCATCGCGGCGATCGCGAAATCGAACTTCTACGTGGCGGATACGCATTTCATCTTCAGCGACCTCAAAACGTGGGGTTGGATCATTCTCGTGATCGGGATCCTCGAGGCGTGCGCCGGCCTCGGCATCTATGCACGGTCGTCGTGGGCGCGGTGGACCGGCATCGCAGTTGCGTCGCTCAGCTCGATCGGACAGCTGCTCTACGTCGGCGCCCAGCCGTGGCTGGCGGTCGCGATCTTCACGCTCGACTTGCTCGTCATCTACGGATTGGTCGTGCATGGAGGCCGCGAACAGCGAGCGTGACGCCTCCACGGACCTGTACACCGCACGCCTGAGACGCAGGCCCGGCCGGACTTGCCCGGACCCAAAGGCCTCGCTCCACGAATGGGGCGGGGCCTTACTCAACCGCTCGTCGCGGTGTAGACGACGACCGTACGAGCGAGCCGGTCTTGCAGGCAGCGGCGCCGGTCGTCCCACAGCATGATCACGAGGCCGGCGAGCAGCGGGATCGCCGCCAGGCACAACCCGACGAAGCGGAGCAGCGCCCGGCGCGGCTTCAAGGGGCCGCGCGCCGCGCCGTCGACGACGCGGATCTCCATCACGCGGCTGCCTGGCGTCTGGCCGCTCGATGACCAGAACGCGACGAAGTAACCCACCGACCAGATCAGCCAGATGCCACCCAGTACGGCGGCGATCGCCGCCTCCGCCGCCCCCGGGAGGTGCAGCAGGGAAATGCCGAGCCCAACTGTGACACCGACCAGCAACGCGGCGCCGTTCACGATCAGCGCATCGAGCGCGAGCGCAATCGCTCTCGTCACGAGCCCCGCATAGAGCCCCGAATCGGCTGGGGCGATCCCGCTGCCGTTTGCGTTCGTCGGTCGGGCGCGCCGCCGCGCCGCGGTCTGAGCGCGCGCCTGCGGCGAGCGTCGCGATGCGACGCTCATACCTCAGGCTCACCCGCGAGGGGGACCGACGACGCTCGCTCGCCGTGTCCCTGTATCGCCGCCGGGCGGTCGCGGTGGAGGCTCAAGCGGTTCGCAATCCGTTGTACGAGCGCATCGCCGCGGCGGGAGCGCTCGCGGGCTTCGGAGGCAACCATGTCCACGAAACCCGCGCCTTGGTGGCTGATGGCTTCGGTCACCGCCGGACTACGCGCGACCTCATCGACGAGGATCCAGATCGCCTCGCTCGCGAGCAGCTGCTCGACGACCTCGTCGGGCAGGGCGCTCTGAAAGGCCACGCTGAGCATGTGCTCGAGCTCCGGCCCAGCGAGCACACGTTCTACGATCTGCTCCGCTACACCGTCTTCCAACACGCGGTCTGCCACGTGTTGCGCGACGCCGGCCGACTCCGCGCGGGCGAGCACCCGGTCGATCACGCGTTCGGCGACGATGCCGGCGGCGACGGAGTCGAGGAAGCTGAGCAGAGCCCGCTCGCCGACGGACATGATCGTGCCTCGCACGCGCCGCTCGGCCTCGACACCGGTCTCGGCGAGCGTCTGCCCAATCCTCAGAGGGATCGAAGCGACCCAGGCTCCCGTGGACAGCGGTGAGTGCATCGAGCTCATCGCGTCTGGTAAACCGCGGGAGCGGGCCGTCTCGGGCCGGCTCGTACGCGTGACCAGCCAAACACGCCACACACAAACATGATCCGACGCTCCCTTCACGCCAGCGACGCCAAAGGTGTTACACCCTCGTCGACGTTACTGCGTGTCATTCGGACCGGCAATGGTGTCTACACCACAGTCAGGTGGGATGGTGGACGCACCTCCTCAGACACCCCCGCACGCGCACACCGCGTCGTGGCCCGACTGCCACCGTCTAGGGTGGTGATTGCCGGCGCCTGCCGAGATTGGCGACGATCAGCGAAACGACGGTCACCAGGTAGACCTGACCGAGCAAGGCCTCGGATACCGCGAGCGTGTGGCCCAGGTTTGACCGTGCCGTCAAGTCGCCGTACCCGACCGTGCTGAGGGTCGTGAAGCTGAAGTAGATGAGTGAGGCGGTCGTGGTCTGCCCCTGCAACAGGAATGGAGCGCCGCCCAGCCGAGCGATCACGGCATACAAGAAGGCGAAGAACATGCCGAGCAGCAGATATACGCACAGCACCCCGAGCACCGCTTCCACCGTGACCGTCCGCGTCGCGCGCAGCGTGCGTACGACGCCGGCGAGGATCGCCGGTGGGGCGAGGGCGACAAGCAGGGCGTTCGCGATCCGGGTCGACGTCGCGTCGACGCTCCCGGCGGCCGCCTCGGCCACGCTCAGGACGGCGAGGAGCAACACGGCGGCCACCGCCGCGCGGTAGACGCGCGGGTGTGCTCGGGCGACTCTGAGCGCCAGGAGCAGTGTGGCTCCGAGCAGCAGCGTGACGAAGAGTTGCTCCCATCTGCCGGGACTGGCGATTCCCTGAATGGCAAAGGCGAGCACGATCGCGACGAGGAGTGCCTCGTAGGTGCGCAGCGTGCGTCCGGCCGCCGGGGTGAGGAGCACGGGGGATCCCGCCTCGGGGGCGCGCGGCCCGTCGTGATCGGGTTTGTCGTTGCTCATCAGCATGAGCGACCGCCGTTCGGTCCTCGCCACGCAGCGCGGCGCCGGTCCATCGACCATCGAGTAGACCAGTCATTGCGCGGCTGACATCACCCCTTGCGAATGAAGGCGTGGTGCCCCCGGGATCCCTCCTCGGCGCGGGCTTGGCGTGATGCGGGGTGGTCCGCCGGGCGCCCCGTCACCCGCACCGGACGATGCGACGTACGCGGACGACGCCAGGCTCCCGTGGATGAAACTCTCCGTTCATCTCCAAGAGAGCTCCCGTGCTGCCCATAGGGGCGCCCGTCTCCCGTGCGCCGGTGACTACATCACCGACGGCGTGGCGCTCTTTTACGTCGAGAGCGACCGCGTACGCACGAGCGACGGGGAACGGCTGCTCGAGCTCGAGGACTGTCGCACGCTTGACCTGATCGTGTGCACCGCGCGGGCGATGGCCCGCGCCGGAATACGGTTCGTGCCGTCGGCCGCCGCCTACGCGCAGAGCCTTGCGCCGCTCGATTGCCCGTGACGCCGTTCGGCGCCGGGCAGGACGTCAGCCGCTCGCTCCGCCCGCGTTGTCACTTTCGCCGTCGCTCCACACTCGGCGAAGCATCGAGCCACTGAGCTCGCGCTTGTCGGCGAAGTGCACGCGCGCAGCGGACCTCGCGAGGCCCGCTGCGGTCGGTGAGTCGTGGGCCGAGACGAGCAACACCACGACGCGCGGGTGGCGCTCGACCATCAGGCGGGCCGCGGCGACGCCGTCGAGGCCCGGCATGCGTATGTCCATCAGCACGAAGTCCGGTCCGAGCTCCGCCGTGAGCGAGAGCGCCTGCTCTCCGTCGGATGCGTCCCCGACGAGGGTGAAGCCGGCGGTGGCAGCGACGAGCTCGCCCAGCACGCCCCGGAAGTACGTCTGGTCGTCTACAACGAGCACCCTGACATCTCGTCGAGGATGCGAGTGCGAGCTCTCACCCGAATCAGCTGCTGCGGCTTTCATGGGCTAGGCCAGGATTCCCCTTCACCCAGCTCAGTCCGTTCCATTCTGGTCCGGGCGAGCCGAGTGGCTGTCTTGATACTCGCACACACCGTCATGCCGTCGTGCCGCGCAGCGGAAACCGAGATCGCCCGATGAAGCGTCGCGCGCCCGCGCTTGGCGAGCGGCAGGGCGGAAGCGGAGGCTGTAATTCGTTGCACAAAGATGTGAGCCTCCCTTGATCGTGTACCTCAGCGAGTCGCTTGGCAGCTCACCGTTCAGGGTTCGTGTTCGTCGGAGCACCGCCGGGTCGCGCGCGGCGGCGAACGGCCGATCCACATCGGAGGCGAGGTCGCTGGCGTCCGACGTCCACTCCCAGACATTGCCGGCCATGTCGTGTAGGCCGTAGCCATTGGCAGGAAAGCTGCCCACCGGCGACGTCCCCTCAAAGCCGTCGGCGCAGAGGTTCCGCCACGGGAACTCGCCCTGCCAGAAGTTGGCGAGCATGCTGCCGCGCGGCGCCAAGCGATGTCCCCATGCGAAAGCAGCTCCGTGCAGGCCGCCGCGGGCGGCGAACTCCCACTCCGCCTCGCTCGGCAGGTCCTTCTGTACCCAGCGCGCGTATGCCAGGGCGTCGTCGTGGGCGACGTGTACGACAGGGTGCCGATCGCGGTCGCCGAGATCGTCGTCGTGGCCGCACGGGCGCCACCAACACGCATCCGGCGACGACCGCCACCAGTTGCGGGCGTCCGCGAGGTCGACGCGCCCGTCGGCCTTCTCGAAGACGAATGACCCGAGGGCCGCCGACGGCCGGCCATTCGGCGTCCGGCACTCGTCCCGGCGGCGCTCAGCGATCGTCACGTATCCAGTCGCCTCGACGAAGCGGGCGAAGTCGGCAACCGTGACGGGGCTGCGGTCGATCCAGAAACCGGTCACTGTGACGCGGCGCACCGGCCGCTCCTCCGCGTAGAACCGCTCGTCTCCCATTTTGAAGTCACCGCCGGGCACCCACACCATGCCTTGGTGGCATACCTCGGTCGGCACGCGCATCGCGTCGGTCGTCGCCATGTCGTAGCCCTTGCTGTTGAAACAGGCCGATCACGGCCAGGGCCGCCAGCGTCGGTCTTGTCCCCGCCGGCCGCATCATGCCCTTTGGGTGATGCGCCGCGACAGGTTGACGCGATGATCGACGACGATGGCCAAACGGGCCGAGAGGCATGCACCCTTTGAGCTGAGTGATTCCAGCGGCGACGTCGTGGCGGGCGCGTCACCGCGTGTCGTCACCCGCGGCCGCCGTGTGCTGCCCGGAGCCCTGCTCGGCATCGCCACGCTGCTGACCGTGTTCGCGATCTTCGCGGTCTGGGCGAACCGGCAGCTGATGAACCCGAGCAACTGGTCGAAAACGAGCACGGCGCTGCTG
Source organism: Solirubrobacteraceae bacterium (assembly GCA_036394235.1). Taxonomy (GTDB): domain Bacteria; phylum Actinomycetota; class Thermoleophilia; order Solirubrobacterales; family Solirubrobacteraceae; genus Palsa-744. Next base: position 5,040 of record DASWFM010000168.1, read on the forward strand.
CAGCGCCAGCCGGTCCGCGCTGCGGTCTCGGGCTACCTCGTGGACCAGCTGTACAAGAACGTCGACGTGCCGGCCGAACTCCGGGCGGGACTGCCGAGCCAGCTGAAGGCGCTGTCGGGTCCCCTCGCAGGAGGGTTGCGCAACGTCGCCGAACGCGGCACCGAACGGGTGCTCGAGAGCGCGAAGGTTCAGAGTGCCTGGGGGTCCGCCAACCGCGCAGCTGACGAATCGCTTGTCGCGGTCGTCAACGGCGGCACGAAGCAGGCTCGCATTCAGGGCGGAACCGTATCGCTCGATTTGCACAGCATCGTCGCGGAACTGGGTCAGCGCCTGGGCGTGTCGGCGAGCGTGGCCGGCCGGCTGCCACCCTCGGTCGGCAACCTGAAGGTCATCACGGCGGACCAGTTGGGCACCGTCCGCACACTCGCGAAAGCGCTTCATGCGCTCGCGCTCACGCTCACGATCCTCGCCCTGGTGCTGTTCACGCTGTCCGTGGCCGTGGCGCGCGGTAATCGCCGCAGATGGCTGATGCGGGTCGGGGCGTGCCTCGTGCTCGACGGATTGCTCGTGCTCGCCGCGCGCGCAATCGCGCAAACACAGCTGGTTCCGGCGATCACGAGCGATGCCTCGTTGCAAGAGGCCGTCGTCGCGTCGTACTCCGTGGCGACCTCGCTGTTGGTTGAGGTGGCCACGGCCGTCATTCTCGTGGGGATCCCGATTGTCCTCGCGGCCTGGTTCGCGGGTCCGGCCGGCCCGGCGGTCGCCGGAAGGCGCCTCCTCGCTCCCTACCTTCGCAAGCAGCCGTCACTCGCGTATTGGGCGGCGGCCGTGTTCCTGGCTCTGATCTTCATCTGGGACCCGATACCGGCCACGCGCAACCCGATCGAGATGCTCATCTTCGTCGCGATGGCGTTCGGGGGGGCCTATGTGCTCCGCAACCAGATCGCGGCCGAGTTTCCGGACGCCGAGCACATCTCGGTCCGTTCGGCTGTGGACACACACGCTCGCGCGCCCGGCACCCGCCAAGCCGCACGGCGGCGGCGGCCGGCGAAGCCGACCACTGCGGCGAGCGTTCCGGTAGCCGGAGAACTGGAGCGGCTTTCGGACTTGCGCGACCGCGGCGCGCTCACCGCCGACGAGTATGAGGCGGCCAAGCGCGAGCTGCTCACGGTCGGCTGACCCCGCGGTCGGCTGACCTCGTGCTCGCGCCATCAGCGCGCGGCGGGGACGTGCGGGCGGCGCTACTCGTGTGGCGGCCCGCTACTCGTGCCGGCGGCCCGCTACTCGTGCGGGCGGCGCTACTCGTGTGGCGGCCGTACCAGCCGCCAACCAAGAAGGCGCGTCCCCGGCACACGCCCCGCCAGGCCGAGCAAGGTCTCTTCCAGGACGCCGAAGACGTCGTCGGTCAACGGGATCGGCGCCGTCGTCACCACCCACTGAGGCGACGCCGCCGGCGGTGGCTGGTGCAGCCGAGCCAGGCCGGCATCGGCAGTGAGGAGCTCTGCGGCGAGGCTGATCGCCGGTGCGAGGGATACCGCCTCGAAGCAGCAGCACACCAGGCGTGGATCGCGATCTGCAGCGTGCGGAGCTGAGCCCCGAGGTGTGTAGGCGCGGCTCACGGGTCCGTGCTCACGCGGCGGGGGCGCGTGGTGAATAGCGCAGTTGCGGGGATTCGCCTGCACTGGTCAGTCGAGGAACAGGCCCTCGCCGAGAGCCTTGGCGACGAGCTGGGCTCTCGACCGCGCACCGACCTTGGCCATCGCGTTTCGTGTATGTGTCCGCACCGTGTCGTGCGCGATGTGCAGCTCGTCAGCGATCTCGGGCCCGCTGTTGCCCAGGGCAACCAGTCGCACTACCTCCTGCTCGCGGTATGACAGAGGCCTTGAAGTCTCGCCCGGGACGACGGTGCGCCGGAACCGGGCGCCCCACCGCGCCGTGCTGAGCGCGACCACCAGGATCAAGCGGTGACCGGTGACTACCTCCACCGTCGCCGCGAATTGCACCGACACCGTGCCGCCGTCGGCCGCGACCAGTTCACCCTCGCCGGCGAAGTCCCCCTTTGCGATGGCAGCGTCCCACTCAGCGGGAGACAGCAGTGCGCCGCCGGGGGCCAGGTGATAGATCGGGCGGCCGAGGAGTTCCCCGGCTCGGTAGCCGAGCAGCGTGAGATACGCGCCGTTGGCTGCCACGCAGCAGCGTCTGCTGTCGAGCAGCACCATCGGGTTGCGCGAGCCGGTGAAGGCGGCGTTGAACAGCGTCGACCATTCGTTGCCGACGGCTGCCAATTCAGGGCCTCGCCTGCCGTCGGCCCGAGGTCCCGGCGGCCGGCGTCTCGGTGCGATCACGCGACGCGTCGGCCCAAGCAGCGCAGCACGCATCGAGCTGTCGATGATCCGGCTGCTCGATGGTGCAACGTGGTGATCTGCTGTTAGAGGCCATCTAGGGAGTTCGTCGCCGGGTCGGGAGACGCGCGACCGCCGGTTGCCCTCGCCCCCCGTCACCAGGCGACCGGCGGATCGCACGACGCAAGCCCTGCGACTGTTTCCGTGCGGCTGAGGGCCGGCAGTCAACAGGGCACGGCCCCAAATCTAGGCCGTCACCCCGCGGTCGAGCATCGCCCGAAGGGGGTGAGCGCTGTGCTCGCGCCCGGCGGCGCTCAGCGACCGCAGCAGCGTTAGCCCAGCCTCATCGCCACGCCCGCGCCGCGAGATAGATGCCGGTGGCGATCGCGATCACGGCAGTGCTCGGCGGCAGCGAGGGCACGGCGTAAGCGAGCGCGAGGCCGCCCCACATCGAGACCAGCGCGAGTCCAGCCGCGAGCGCGACCGAGGACCCTGTTCCGGGCAGCAGGCGATGCGCCGCGGCCGCCGGCCCGGCGAGCAGGCCGAGCAGCAGCAAGGCGCCAACGGCCTGGCTGGTCTCGGCGGCGACGACGCCGAGCAGTGCGAGGAACGCGAAGCCGAGCAGGCGAGTGGGCACGCCGCGTGCCCCGGCGATCTCGGGGGCGACGGAGGCGAACAGCAGCGGACGCCCGATCGCGAGCACCGCCACGAGCACGGCGCCGGCAAGGACCGCCGCGAGCGTCGCTTCGCCGGAGCCGAGCCCGAAGATCGATCCGAACAGCGTGTGTGCCGCCTGGATCCCGAAGCTGCCCCCGGAGCCGCGGCTGAAGAGCGTCAGGAAGAACACGCCGAGGGCGAGGATGAAGGTGAACATCACCCCGATCGTGGTGTCGTCCGCCGGCTGGACGCCGGACGCGCGGCCGCCCCGCCCGGCCAGCGCGCCGCGGCCGAGCAAGGCGATCGCCGCACCTGCCGCGACAGTCGCCGCGAACAGCCCGACCCGCGCGTCGAGCCCCGCCGCGGCGGCCGCCAGGGCGCCGGGGAAGGCGACGTGGCTGAGCGCGTCGCCCGCGAAGACCTGGCCGCGGAGTACGACGAACCAGCCGCACACGCCGCAGGCGAGGGCGATGAAGCTGCCCGCCAGCAGCGCGTTGCGAATGTATTCCTGGCCGAGCATCAGGCGGCCTCGTGCGCGAGCGGACGGCCGGGTGCGGCGGCGCCTTCCGGGGCTCCTCGCCGCCGCTCCTTCGCCGCGCCGGCGCCCCGCGCCAGCAGATAGATCGCGAAGGCGACGAGCGAGATGTAGAAGCCGGGCGGATAGACCGAGAAGTAGGAGAGCCCGAGGCCGAGCCAGACGGCGAGCAGCGCGATCGCGACGCTCGCGAGCAGACTCGGTACGGGGCGGTTGCTCAGCGCCTGGGCGCTGGCGGCGGGCATCACGAGCAGGGCGAAGACGAGCAGCGGGCCGGTGACCTGGCTCGTCGCCGCGACGGCGACGCCGAGCAGCACGAGAAAGCCTGTGGAGAGAGCCGTGACGGGAACACCGCGCGCGCGCGCGCCGTCCGGGTCGACGCTGCTCAGCAGCAACGGCCGTGCGATCGCGGCGAGCGATACGACCACGAGCAACGCCACGACGGCGAGCTCGAGCACCTGGCCGTCGGAGACGCCGAGCAGGTCCCCGAACAGCAGCCCCTCGAGATCGCCGAGCACGCCCCCGTAGAGGCTCACGAACAGGAAGCCGAGGGCCAGGGCCAACGCCTGCACGACGCCGATTCCGGCGGACTCCTCGCGCCAGGACCCTCGGGCGCCGTCCGGGAGGCGGGCGATCGCCACTGCCCCGGCCACGCAGAAGGACAGGTAGCCCCAGGCTGCCGCGACGCCCGCAAGTGCCGCTGCGGAGGCTCCCGGGAAGGCCATCATCGCGAGCGTGTGACCGGCGAACGCCTCGCGGCGGACGAGCATCACCCAGCCGGCCAGCGCCGCCGCCACCGCCACCGCGCTGCCTGCCAGCAGCGCGTTGAGCATGAAGTGGTATTCGAGCACCTGAGACAGGTCGTGCGCGAGATTCCACGAGAGCGATGGCCCGGCAATGTCAGCTTGCATGGATGTGCGCGGCCTCGTGGTCGTGGTCGTGGCCGTGGCGATCGTGGTGGTGCGCCGGCGCCTCGGGTTGGCCGATCACCGCCAGCCGTCCGTCCGATGCGCGGAGCACCTCGACCGGCACCCCGTAGAGGGCCGTCAGAGTCTCGCTCGTGATGACCTCCCGCACCGGTCCGACGACGGCATGGCCGGCGGCCAGATAGGCGACCCGGTCGAGATAGGACAGCAGAGGGTTGACATCGTGCGCGACGAGGAGCACCGCAATCCCCGCCTCGCGGCGGATGCGATCGACGAGCGCCGAGACCGAGGCCTGGTTGGGGAGGTCGAGACTGTCGAGGGGCTCGTCGAGCAGCAGCAGTCGGGGCCTGCGTATCAGCGCCTGGGCGATCAGCAGCCGTTGCTGCTCGCCGCCCGAGAGCTCGCCGATCGGGCGCTCGGCGTAGGCGCCGGCGCCGACCAGCTCGATCGTGTCCGCGACGCGCGCGCGAGCGGCGGCCCGGCGCGTGGCGGCGTTCCTTCCGAACCCCAGCGGGAGCCCCCAGCGGTCGCCGTCGAGCCCGAGCCGAACGAGGTCGCGGCCGCGCAGCCGGAGGCCGGCGCCGAACACGGGACGTTGCGGCAGGAAGCCGATCGCGCTGTTGGCGCCGCCGGGTGCGCGGCCGAGCACGGAAGCGGTGCCGTGCCGTAGAGGCAGAGCGCCGAGCAGGACCTTCAGCAGCGTCGACTTGCCGGACCCATTCTCCCCCAGCAGCCCGACGAACTCACCCTGCTCGATGCGCAGCGAGACCTCGCTCCAGATCGTGCGGCCGCCGATGCGCACTTCCGCGTCGCGTAGCTCAGCCGAAGCCTCGTTGCCGCCGATCGCGATCGCCATTCGCCCACATTATAAGACTGAGTCTTGTTCTCATGTAGCGCCGGCGCCTGAGAACCACGGCGCGCTCGCGCCGAGCGCGCCGCTCCAATCGGCGATTCCCGCCGCCCGGCGGCACGGCAGCCGCGATGATCTGCGGGGGACAGGCCGCCCCGACCACACTCGAGAAGGAGAGCGAGCGCGATGCACGAGCTGGACATGCACTCCGAGGAGAGCGTCTCACCGACCTATGCGGGACGATCCTTCTCCCACGACGTGCCCAAGTACCGCCTGCCCGAGCAGGGGATGCCGGCCCCGACGGCCTACCAGCTGGTCCACGACGAGCTCAACCTCGACGGCAACCCGGCGCTGAACCTCGCCTCGTTCGTGACCAGCTGGATGGAGCCGCAGGCGAACCTGCTGGCGGCCGAGACGCTCGCCAAGAACATGATCGACCAGGACGAGTACCCGCAGACCGAGGAGGTGCACAGGCGGGTCGTGTCGATGGTCGGGCGGCTGTTCCACGCCCCGTCCCACGAGCGGCCCACGGGTACGGCGACGATTGGCTCCTCGGAGGCGATCATGCTCGCGATGCTGGCCCACAAGCGCACCTGGCAGCGGCGGCGGCAACGCGAGGGCCAGCCGGTGGACCGGCCCAACATGGTGCTCGGCGCGGATGTTCACACCTGCTGGGACAAGTTCGCGAGGTACTTCGAGGTCGAACCGCGCGTGATCCCGATCGAGGAGGACCGCTTCACGATCTCGGGCGAGCAGGTCGAGCCTCTGCTCGACGAGCGCACGATCGCCGTCGCGGGCCTGCTCGGCACGACCTTCACGGGCCAGCAGGACGACCTCGGCTCGATCGACGAGGTACTCGGGCGGGTCGAGTCAGAGCGGGGATGGCGCGTGCCGCTGCACATCGACGCGGCCTCGGGGGGCTTCATCGCGCCGTTCGCGCGGCCCGAGCAGGAATGGGACTTCCGGCTCGCCTCGGTGCGCTCGATCAACGTCTCCAATCACAAGTTCGGGCTCGTCTACCCGGGCATGGGAACTGTTGTCTTCCGCGACGCCTCGGACATTCCGGAGGAGCTGATCTTCCACATCAACTACCTCGGCGGCAACATGCCGAACTACTCGCTGAACTTCTCCCGGCCCTCGTCCTCGGTGATCCTGCAGTACTTCGCCTTCCTGCGCCTCGGCCTCCACGGCTACCGCGAAATCGTTCGGACGATGCTCGAGACGGCCGTCACGCTGGCCGGGAAACTCGAGCAGATCGAGGGCCTGCGCCTGATCTCCGACGGCTCGGAGTTCCCGATCGTCACTTTGCAGGCCGAGGACCCCGGGCGAACGGACGTTACGGCCCTCACCTACTTGCTGCGCGAGCGCGGCTGGATCGTGCCGGCCTATACGCTGCCGCCGAACGCCGAGCACGTGACGGTGCTGCGGATCGTCGTCAAGGAGAACTTCTCGCGCGACATGGCCGAGATCTTCGCCCACGACCTCGCCGAAGCCCTGCACGCCCATCACGCGGGCCGCGCGTCTCACCGCCCCGCCACGCGCGCACGCCCGATCTGCTGAGCGCGGCGGCGCAGTAGCAGTGGGAGATCGATGCCCCGCAGCGCACGCAGAGCGTGGGACGGCGAGCCTCAGTCGCGGGTCAGCCGCCTGCGGCGTGCGAGCAGCACGCCCCCGCCGACCAGCAGAAGCAGCACCAAGATCCCGATCGCGATGTAGCGGCGGGTGTGTTTGGAGGTCGCTTTGTTGTGTTGCTTTTTGCCGCTACCCCCGAGCTTGCTCACGGGAACGCCCTTGGCGACGAGCTGTTCTTCGAGCAGCTGCGAGCCTTTGGCGGGATAGGTGTAGAGGAAGTGCCGCCCGTTCTTGAGGGTCAGGCGCAGGCTGCGAACGGGCTTGTTGAAGACGGCCGCGGCGATCTCCCCCTTGCTGAGCTGCGCTTCGTAGGCCTGCTTGCTCTCCTTCGTATAGGTCGGCTTTGCGGCAGCCGCAAGGCCGACGGCGGGCAGCGCAAGGGCCACGAGCATCGCCACGAGGGCGACGGGGCCAAGCGCACGCAGCCGCGTCAGTCCGGTCATCTAAAGCTCCTGTCGAGGCGCAGGGAGCGAGTCCCTCGGTGGTCCGCTCGCTTCCCTGCTCGGGGGGTGAACGCGGGGTACCCTAACCGCTCGAACCGGCACATGTCGCGCCCGGCGGGGCGCCCGGTGGGCGTCGTCGAGCCACTTCTTACTTCCGCGCGGTGCGGACCGCCTTCAGGCGCTCGACCCTTGAGATGACCGCCTTGCGGACCCGGACCGACTCCGGCGTGACCTCGACGCACTCGTCGTCGCGTACGAACTCGAAGGCCTCGTCGAGGCTGGGCTTGTGATGGGTGTCCAGGCGCACCAGCACGTCCGCGGTCGAGGAGCGCATGTTGGTCAGGTGCTTTTCCTTCGTGGGGTTGACGTCGAGGTCCTCGGCGCGGGCGTTCTCGCCGATGATCATCCCCTCGTAGACCTCCTCGCCCGGCCCCACGAAGAGCGTGCCGCGCTCCTGGAGGGTCATCAGCGAGTAGCTGACCGTCTGGCCGCGACGGTCGGCGACGAGGGCTCCGGTCTGGCGCGTGAGCAGCTCCCCCGCCCACGGCTCCCAGCGGTCGAAGACGTGGTGCATGATCCCCGTGCCGCGGGTTTCGGTCAGGAACTCGGTGCGAAAGCCGATCAGGCCGCGCGCCGGCACCAGGTACTCCATCCGCACCCAGCCGGTGCCGTGGTTGGTCATGTGTTCGATCCGCCCTTTGCGTGCGGCCAGCAGCTGCGTGACCGTGCCGACGTGCTCCTCGGGCACGTCGACCGAGAGGCGCTCGACGGGCTCGTGGCGCTTGCCGTCGATCTCCCGCTCGAGCACGTGAGGCTGGCCGACCGTCAGCTCGAAGCCATCGCGGCGCATCAGCTCGACGAGCACCTCGAGCTGCAGCTCGCCGCGTCCCTGGACCTCGTAGGTGTCGGGCCGGTCGGTGTCCAAGACCCGCAGGGAGACGTTGCCCACCAGCTCCTGGTCGAGGCGCGCGCGGATCTGGCGGGCGGTCAGCTTGTCGCCATCGAGGCCCGCCAGGGGGGAGGTGTTGACGCCGACGGTGATCGACATCGCGGGCTCGTCCACTGTGATCACAGGCAGCGGCCGAGGGTCGCCGATGTCGGCCAGCGTCTCGCCGATCGTGACTTCGGCGATGCCCGCGACGGCGATGATTTCGCCCGGACCGGCCTCGGCCGCGTCCACCCGGTCGAGCGCATCGGTGACGTACAGCTCGGCGATCTGCGCTCGCTCGATGGACCCGTCCGCCCGGCACCATGCGACCTGCTGGCCCTTGCGGATCGTGCCGTTGCGCACGCGGCAGATGGCCAGCCGCCCGACGTAGGGGGAGGCGTCGAGGTTCGTAACGAGCGCCTGCAGGGGATGGTCGCTTTGGTAGGTCGGCGCGGGGATGCGGTCGAGCAGCAGGTCGAGCAGCGGCGAGAGGTCGCCGGAGTCGAGGCGATCGCCCGGCGCGTAGGTGAGCGAGGCGGCACCGGCCTTCGCGTTGCTGTAGACGATCGGGAACTCGATCTGGTGCTCCTGGGCGTCGAGGTCGAGGAACAGCTCGTAGACCTCGTCGACGACCTCGGCGACGCGCGCGTCGGAGCGGTCGACCTTGTTGACCACGAGGATCACCGGCAGGCCCGCCTCGAGAGCCTTTCGCAGTACGAAGCGGGTCTGCGGCAGTGGCCCCTCGGAGGCGTCGACGAGCAGCAGCACCCCGTCGACCATTGTCAACCCGCGCTCGACCTCGCCGCCGAAGTCGGCGTGGCCGGGCGTGTCGATGATGTTGAGCTTCACGCCCCTGTAGCGCAGCGAGGTGTTCTTGGCGAGGATCGTGATGCCCTTCTCGCGCTCCAGGTCCATCGAGTCCAGCACGCGGGTCGCGACGTCCTGCCCCTCGCGGAACGCCCCGGACTGCCACAGCATCGCGTCGACAAGGGTCGTCTTGCCGTGGTCGACGTGGGCGATGATCGCCACGTTCCGGATGTCATCTCTTGTGCTGAGCACGGCTCGACAGGCTAGCGGCGCGGAGCCGGCCTCCCCGGGGCGGGCGGGCAGAAATCGGCGATTGCGGGTAGCGACGCTAACGAGATGTTCACGTGTAGGGGGCTGAGAGCGGGAAACCGCTTGTTTGCCAGCAGGGGGCCGGCGGCCGGGAAGATCCCGCGGCCCGGCACCGCAAAGCCACCAGGGGGACCATGTTCGAGCCGCTAGAGCAGCGCCCAATCACACGCCGCACGCTGATTCGCTACGGCGGCACGGCGGCGGCCGGCCTGACCGGCGCCGGCCAGCTGATCCGGGCGGCCTCGGCGCTCGCCCATCCCCTGCGGCGTCCTGACAGCCTGCCCGACCCCACGCGGCCGCCCGGGACGGTCGACGAACGAATGCCGTTCGACCACATCGTCGTGGTGATGATGGAGAACCACTCCTTCGACAACCTGCTGGGTGGCCTGGCGCAATCGGGACAGCCGAAGGCGCGGGGCCTGAAGATCAACGGCAAGGGCGTGGCGAGCAACTGGAACCCGGGACCCGAAGGGCCGGTGCGCTCGTTCGCGTTCGACACGACGGCGCAGGGCAACGGCGTCTCGCAGTCCTGGAACGCGACGCACCAGCAGATCAACGGCGGGCGGATGGACGGCTTCGTGCGCTCGACCGGTTCCACGCAGCCGATGGGCTACTGGACGGAAGAAACGCTGCCGTTCGCCTACTCCCTTGCGAGGACCTTCACGAGCGCGAACCGGTGGTTCTGCTCGGCTCCTTGCCAGACCTACCCCAACCGTCGTTTCCTGATGGCCGGCACGGCCTACGGGAACATCTCGACCGACACCGAAAGCCTCAAAGACCCGCCGCCCCCGAACGGCACGATCTGGGATCGCCTGCACGCCTACGGGATCAGCTGGAAGAACTACTTCACCGACCTGCCCTCCACGGGGATCATCAACGGGACGATCGAAAAGTACCCGTCCAACCTGGCCCCGACCTCGCAGTTCTTCCTCGACTGTGCCTCGGGCAGCCTGCCCGCGGTGAGCCTCGTCGACCCGGAGTTCGGCGTCGCCGGGATCGTGGGATCCGGGCTGGCCACGATCCCGGCGCTCGAGCCTTTGGCATCGAAGCTCGAAACGACGGGCGGCGACCAGGAGAACCCCCAGGACATGTCCTACGGCGAGTACTGGGCCTACCAGGCCGTCAAGGCGGTGCTCGACTCCCCCGCCTGGCCGCGGACGCTGCTCGTCTACACCTACGACGAGCACGGCGGCTACTACGACCATGTCCCGCCGCCGGCCGCGATCGCGCCCGACTCGATCCCGCCCGTCCTTGGCCCCGAAGACGTGCCGGGAGGCTATGACCTCTACGGCCCGCGCGTTCCGGGCATCGTCGCGTCGCCCTACTCCAAGCCCAACGGCGTCACGAATGTGGTCCACGACCACACCTCGGTGCTCGCCACGATCGGGGCCAAGTGGAACCTGCCGGCGCTGACCTTCCGCGATGCCAATGCGCGGACGGTGGAGGACTTCCTGGACCTCGGCCACGCCGCATTCCTCGAACCTCCCAGCACGGTGAACGAACCGCCGGCTCCCGTCGGCACGGTGGCGAGCCCATGAGGCGCGCCGGCGCAGTGACACTCGGAGCGCTCGCGGCGTTCGCCTGCCTGCTGCTCCCGGCCCCGGCGGGGGCCCGGACGAGGCCCTTCAAACTGCCGAAGGTCAAGCACGTGTTCGTGATCGTGCTCGAGAACCAGGGCTACGAAGCGACCTTCGGGAACCCCGCGGCCGATCCCTACCTCGCGCAGACGCTGCCTGCACAGGGGGCGTTGCTGCAGAACTACTACGGCACCGGTCACGAGAGCAACGACAACTACGTCTCGCTCGTCTCCGGCCAGCCGCCGAACGCCCAGAACCAGGCCGACTGTCCCAGTTTCGACGACTTCTCGGGCGCGGTGATGCTCGAAAGCGGCGTCGAGACCGGCACCGGCTGCGTGTACCCGGCGGAAGTGCAGAACATCGGCACGCAGCTGAGCGCGGCGGGCAGGAGCTGGAAGGCCTATATGGGGGACATGGGCAACGACCCGAACCGCGAGACCGCGGCCTGTGGCCACCCGGCCGTCAACAGCACCGACGAAACCCAGAAAGCCGAGGCCGGTGACGGCTACGCCACTCGACACGATCCGTTCGTCTACTTCCATTCGGTGATCGACGAAGCCACCTACTGCGACGGGCACGTCGTGGCGCTGGGCTCGCCGACGGGCGCGATGCCCGCGGCGGCGTTGAAGGGCGAGACCGGCCTCGCGACGGACCTGATGCACGCCGGCCGCACGCCGGCGCTGTCGTTCATCACGCCGAATCTCTGCGAAGACGGCCACGACTTCCCGTGCACGAACCAGACCGGTGGCGAATCGGCGCTGGCGGATATCGACGGGTTCCTCGAAATGTGGGTGCCGAAGATCACCTCCTCGGCGGCGTTCCACCACAACGGCCTGCTGGAGATCGTTTTCGACGAGGCGCAGAGCTCCGACGCGACGGCCTGCTGCGGCGAGGAACCCGGCCCCGGCTCGCCGATGCCCGGCGTCACCGGTCCGGGCGGCGGGCGCGTCGGCGCCGTGCTGATCTCGCCCCACATCGCCGCCGGCACGGTCGTCACGACCGAATACAACCACTACTCCTCGCTGGCCAGCTGGGAGCAGCTCTTCGGGCTCCCCGCCCTCGCCGATGCCGCCGGGGCTCCCCGCTTCGGCGCCGACGTGTTCACGGCGACGAAATAGGGCACGCAAACTCATCCTGCGCGATCGCGCTTGCACCCGCGCGCCGAGACTCTCCCTCTTCTTCTTCCTCCTCCTCCTCCTACACGGCCCTCTTTCTTCTTCTTCTCCCCCTCTCCTCGACACCCGCTTCTTCTTCTTCTTCCTCTCCCCCCTCTCCTCGACATCACTTCTTCTTCTTCTCCCCCTCTCCTCGACACCCGCTTCTTCTTCTTCCTCTCCCCTCCTCTCCTCGACCCGTATGGGCGATCCTCAGCGCGTGATGCGGCCGGCGCGCAGGCCGGTGCGCAGGCCGAAGCGGGCCAACGCGGCGGGATAGCGCTCGGCGGCGGCGATCGTCTCGCGCAGGGCGGCGGCGAAGCGGCGGATCTCCTGCTCTGAGACGGTCAGGGCGGGGAGCGCCTTGATGACGTTCATATGGTGGCCGGCGACCTGGCAGAGGATGCGGTGCTCGTGGAACAGCGGCACGGTGATCAGCTGCGAGAAGAGGCCGGGCTGGCGGCGCTCGACGGTGTCCCACAGGCGGCGACCGATTGCGCCCGCGGGCGGCCCGAACTCGATCGCCCAGATCAGGCCGAGGCCGCGCACGTCACGGACGACCTCGAACTCCTCGACGAGCGGCGCGGTCTCCTCGAGCAGCAGCCGCCCCAGTGTCTCGGCGCGCTCCACGAGGTGCTCCTCGTCGAGCACTTTCAAGGTCGCGAGCGCGGCCGCGGCGGCGAGGTCGTTGCCACCGAAGGTCGAGCCGTGGCGGACGGCCCGCTCCATGCCGTCGAAGACCTTGTCGAAGGCCGCGCGGGAGACGAGCAGCGCGCCGATCGGCACGAGGCCTCCCGAGAGGGCCTTGGCCATGCAGATCATGTCGGGCTCGAGATCCCAGTGCTCCAGCGCGAGGAAGCGCCCGGTGCGGCCGACGCCCGTCTGGACCTCGTCGCAGACGAACAGCGCGCCGGCATCGCGGCACAGGCGCTGCGCCTCTGGCAGGTAGCCGTCGGGGGGCAGGTTCACGCCCTTGCCCTGGACCGGCTCCAGCACGAGTGCGGCGACGTCGCCACGTTCAAGTTGCGCCGCCAGCGCCTCGGCGTCGCCGAACGGAACCGGCTCGCAGCCCGGGAGCAGCGGCCCGAACCCGTCTCGGAACTCGGCGTTGCCGTTGAGCGAAAGCGAGCCGAGGGTGAGCCCGTGGAAGGCGTTCTCGGCGTAGAGCACACGGGGCCGGCCGGTGGCCGCCCGGGCGACCTTGATCGCGGCCTCGACGGCCTCGGTGCCGGTGTTGGCGGGGACCATCGCAGCGATATTCTTGGCGCCCGCCCGCCCTGCCCGTGCGATCAGCTGCTCGGCGAGGACGCCGCTCAGCAGGGTCACGCCGAGCTGCGGCATATTCGCTGTGGCGGCCTCCATCGTCTCGCGCACGGCGGCGAGCGCGGCGGGATGGTTGCGGCCGATCGCGAACACGCCGTAGCCGCCGAAGAGATCGAGGTAGCGCTCCCCCCGCTCGTCGATCAGGTGCGCGCCCTCCCCCCCGGTCCAGACCTTGTCGAACCCGAGCGTGCGCAGGATGCGGCCCATCTGGGGGTTCAGGTAGCGATCGTTGAGCGCCATCTCCTCGCCGGTGCGCTGGGCGATGATCGCGGCGATCGAGTCGGGCGGCCGGGGGGCCATGTGGCTGAGCCTAGCTCCCCTCCGGCGCGGGAGTGCGCGACCGCCTGGAGAGCGGCGATCTCGGTGAAACCCCGGCGTAAGCGCGGTTTACATCCAGGCGTGCGTTTGAACCCTTACTGGACAGGGCTGGCAAACCTCGACAGAATCCGTACAATGGAGTCGACCGGCGCGGGGAAGCCGCCGGCGGCGGAATGTCAGGGAGCCGACGAAGGGAGCTGAGGATGCCGACCACGGCCATCACCCCATCCATCGGATCACCAGCGGGCACCGGGACGGGCGCCGAGGGCGACGTCGCACGGCTGTTCCAGCGCTGGCAGAAGCACGAGGACGAGTGCGCTCGCGAAGAGCTGGTGCGCCGCTTCATGCCCCTTGCGCGTAGCCTCGCGCGGCGCTATGGCCGCTCCTCCGAGCCCTTCGAGGACCTGCTGCAGGTCGCCTCGCTCGGTCTGCTGAAGGCGATCGACCGCTACGACGGCGAGCGAGGCCACCCCTTCCAGTCCTACGCAGTGCCTACGATCCTCGGTGAGATGCGCCGTTACTTCCGCGACTCGGGATGGGCGATCCACGTACCCAGAGGCGCACAGGAGCGAGCCCTGAAGGTACGCGACGCCCAGGAGCGCATCTCCAACCAGTCCGGTCGCGCCGCGACCGTGAACCAGCTTGCCGAGTACCTCGAGATCGACGTCGAGGAAGTGATCGATGCGCTGCAGGCGATCCGGGCTTACGAGACGGTCTCGCTGGACGCCCCTCGTGGGGGCGGCGAGGACGACGTGGTCCCCTACGGCGACACGATCGGTCGTGACGACGAGCGCTACGAGCTCGTCGAGCTCGACGCGACCGTCAGCACCGCCCTCGGCCACCTCCCTGCCCGTGACCGCCTCGTGCTGCAGCTTCGCTTCGTCGAGGATCTCACTCAGACCGAGATCGCGGAAAGGGTGGGGATCTCGCAGATGCAGGTCTCGCGCCTTCTGCGCCGGTCCCTCGACCAATTGCGGGCACTGACCGACGCGCCTAGCAAGGCGCGCTGAACGACAGGCGACGATGCGGCTGAGAACGCTTCAGGGTGCCGGCCTGAAGCTGAGACGGCGCCACCGAGAATCCCGGCCGGAGGGCTCATGGCCGGGACCCCCAACGTTCGACTGAAGCTCTCCAACAGGGCCGAGAACGTGCTGCTCGTGCGGCAGGCCCTGAGCGGACTCGCGGAGGCCGTCGGCCTCGATCCGATCGCCCTGAACGACGTCTCGACAGCCGTCACGGAGGCGTGCAACAACGTCGTGCTGCACGCATACAACGGCGGCGAGGGTGCGCTGGAGGTCGACCTCTCGACGACGTCGACGGGCCTCGACGCGACCGTTCGCGACCACGGCTCGGGGATCAAGCCGGGCGTGCAGGCCGC
>DASWFM010000169.1:0-2066 GCA_036394235.1 Solirubrobacteraceae bacterium
TGGCCGTTCGACGCCCGGGCCGCCGCCGACCTCGTGGCTCGTGTCATCGCGGACGTCGACGACCGCGGCGACGAGGGCAGCGCCGCACTGCTTACCGGCATGCTCAGTGCCGCGTGGCCGACCTGCCGCTGTCAGGATCAATGACACCGTAGGGGTTAACGGGATCGTCCTGCGGGGCCGTTGCCGGCAGTCTGTGGCGGCGCCCACAGGTAGCTGAGCACGCAGCCCAGAACGAACACGGCGACGACGAGCAGCACCGGCCCGGAGTCCTCCACGAGCGCTCCCACCACTCCCGCGGCCAGGCCGCCGGCGAGTGCGGCCAGCCACGCAGGGTCGCCGCCGACGGGCGCGAGCAGTCGCGCCCGCGAGCGCAGCGCCGCCGCCGCTGCGGCCAGCGACAGCGCCGTCGCAACCGGCATCACATGGTTGTGGAGCTCACCCCAGGCGGCCTTGTAGCGGCGCACCAGGATGTCGCGGATGTCGCCCGCGGACCGTGCGTGCAGCACGCTGCCCGTGAAGTGGCCGCTCCCGTGCGCGGTCGCGAGGTCGATCGCGGCCAGCAGCACGAGCCCGGCGATCGGGCTCACGATTGCGATCAGCGCGCGCCTGCGCGTCGGCGCCCCCGGCGCCATCATCACCGCCGATACGGCCGTGCCGGCGCACACGAGGATCACGCCGCCGACGCCCGCGCCGATCCTCGCCGACCCCTCGATCACCGCCAGCGCGAGCCCGGCCGAGACGAATGCGATCACCGGACCCCGTCCCGGGCGCGAGCGGTACAGCGCGCCGGCTACGGCCGCCAGCACGAGCACCGCCAGCCCGGACTTCAGCTCGTTGCCGACGCCGTAGAAGCGCGCTCCGAGCGCCGGATTGGGACCGAGCAGCGAGCGCACCAGCAGCTGCCCGTGCGCGAGCGCGTCGACCGTGATCGCGAGCGGCGCCGCGACCGCCGGCGCGATCATCGCACGCGGCCACGGCAGCAGCGCATCGGTCAGCGCCCCCAGCGCGATGCAGCCGATCGCGATGGTCGCGTACTCCACGGCGGCGCCCGGCGCGAACGCCGCCGGGATCATCACCACCACCGGGGCCCACAACACGCCCACGGCCCCCGCGCGGATCGCGCGGCCGCGGGCGGCCGGCCGGCGCGAGCACATGAGCAGCAGGAGCAGCCAGGCGCTCAGCAGGAACCCCAGTGCCGACAGCCTTCGGCCTCCGACCACCCGCAGCCGCGAGATCAGCTTCCGCAGCGAGCCGCCGTCGAGCTTCCCATCGGTTTCGATCCTCCGGCCGCGCACCTCGGCCGGCACGCCCGCCCCGACCGATTCGAGGATCGTCGGCGCGATGTCGATCGAGCTGAGAAGGCCGCGCTGTTGGGTCGTATGCGAGCTGAGCTCGCGCCCGCTCGCGCCCGGGAGCCCGGCGGCTCCGGCCCAGAGCAGCTCGCCGCGTCCCGCCGCCTGCCGCTGGACTGCGATCAGCAACTCGCCGTGCGGCCGCCGCGCGACGAGCTCGGCGAGCATCGCCTCCCCCGTGGGGCCGCCGGGAAGGTCGGCGACGACGAGGCGGCGGCCCGTCGGGGAGAGGGCAGCGATCCTCTGTGGCAGGCTCGCGGCGGAGCCCAGCGAGAGCTCGGCGATGCGGCCATGAGTGTCGGCCGCGGCGACCGCGTCCAGCCCGTCCGCTGCCGTCGTGCCCACGTAGGCGGAGGCTCCCGGCATCGACGCCGCGAGCAGGCCGGGCGTCAGCAGCTGGGGCGCACTGTGCGCGCGGGCGCGCGCCCGCACCCAGCCTGCGATCTCGCCACGGCCGGCCCTCGACGGGTCCAGCGACAAGGCAGGGGGGGCTGAGTGGGGGTATGCCGAGGACGCAACCCGAGCGCCCTGGGTGATGTCGAGCAGCAGCTGGGCGGGGCGGTAGCCGCCTTGCGTCGCCGAGACGATGCCAACCGAGAGGCCGGCGCGAGCCAGCTGCTGCTCGCTCGCCGGCAGGAAGACGAGCAGCGCGGTGCGGCGGGCGGCGCTCGTGGCAGCCTGCGCCGAGGACGACGCCACGGCGCCGAGCGCCGC
>DASWFM010000170.1:0-3279 GCA_036394235.1 Solirubrobacteraceae bacterium
CCCGCAACGAGGCCCAGCGCAAGCCTCGACGCGCCCGATCTGACGCGTAGGACTCGCCGTCACCGCGCGCGAAGCGAATGTCCCCCTGCAAGATGCTTCCGCCCGAGGCGGGATGGAGTCAGGGCGACCGGGTGGTCCTAACTGGGCATCTTTCAAACCCCCCGGAAGCCCTTGTGAACGTCCTCGCCATTGTCGCCCGTCCAGCGCCTCGAACCCAGGGCAGCACGACCGGTTCATTACGTCTGCGCGGCACGTAGGTGGGTCAGCACTGCGAGGACGCGCCGGTGATCATCCTCGCCCTCAGGAATGCCGAGCTTCATGAGCACATGACGCACGTGAGCCTCGACCGTGCGCTCGCTCAGGTACAGCCGCTTTGCGATCCCCGCGTTGGTCAGCCCCTCCGCCACCAGTTGGAGCACCTCGCGTTCCCGCTCAGTGAGCTCGGCCAGACGGTCGTCTTCGCCGCGGGCTCCGACGAGACTTCCGACCACCTTCGGATCGAGCGCTGAGCCTCCTCTGGCGACACGTTCGGCGGCTGCGAGAAACTCGGCGACCTCGAGAACGCGATCCTTCAGCAGGTAGCCGAAGCCGCCGAGCGTGACGAGCTCGACGGCGTGGGTCGTCTCGATGTGCTGGGAGAGGACGAGAACGCCCAACTCCGGATGAGCCTGCTTCGTCTCCCTCGCGGCGCGCGCGCCCTCGTCGGTGAACGTTGGAGGCATGCGGATGTCTAGGACGACGAGGTCGGGATCGTGCTCGGCGATCGCAAGCTGAAGCGCCTCCGCATCTCCGAGGGAGGCAGCGACCTCATGTCCGGCGTCCTCGAATAGTCGCCCGAGCCCTTCGCGAAGCAGCACCTGATCCTCTGCGATCACAACGCGCACGGCAGCTCCGCAGTCAGCCTCGTGCCCGCGCCCTGGTTGCTCTCGATGCGCAGCGTGCCGCCGTAGGCAGCGACGCGATCGAAGAGCCCGCTCAGTCCGGAGCCGGGGCCGGGTGCGGCACCGCCGACGCCGTCGTCCGCGACCGAGACGACGAGCTTTCCGTTCTCCCGCCCAGCGCTGAGCTCGATCCTGGTCGCATTTGCGTGCTTGACCGCGTTCGTGAGGGCCTCGCAGGCGATGAAGTACGCGGCGCCTTCGAGGCCACGCTCGAACCGCTCGCCCGGTGTCTTCACAGCCACCGCCACGGGCATGCGGCGTGCCAGTTCGCGGAACGCCGGGCCGAGCCCGGCGTCGAGCTGGGCGGGAGGAAGCCCGTGCGCGAGCTCGCGCAGCTCCTCGATCGCAACCGCGACCTCGGCCAATGCACCGTCGAGCGTCTTGCCGGCGCGCTGCGGCGCAGAGGTGTCGAGCTCGTGTTGTGCGTGGCGCAGCGCCAGCCCGATCGAGACGAGACGCTGCTGGGCGCCGTCGTGGAGGTCGCGCTCGATACGCCGTCGCTCTTCGTTCGCGGCGGTGACGATCCGCGACCGCGACGCCTCGACCTCGGCCAGCTGGCGGCGCAGCCCGACCCGTAGCCGCGCGATCTCGACCGCGAGGCCGCCAGCTTCGACGACCCTGCGCAGCAGGGTGGGGTCCTCGGCGCTCGCGGGATCGTGGAGCACCAGGCCG
The DNA here is from genome assembly GCA_036394235.1 of Solirubrobacteraceae bacterium. Classification (GTDB taxonomy): domain Bacteria; phylum Actinomycetota; class Thermoleophilia; order Solirubrobacterales; family Solirubrobacteraceae; genus Palsa-744. Next base: position 1,614 of record DASWFM010000170.1, read on the forward strand.
AGCCGCTGGCCGCTTCGCTCCACCGGAGTCCGCTCCCGCCCGTCTTCTGCGACGTCTGAGGCGGGCATCCCGCCTGCGTCGACGTACATCTCGCTCTCCGGCAGGAAGAAGCGGAGCTCCAAGTGGGGGTCCGATAGCACCTCACGCAGGAGTCCTTGTAACTGCTCCGGCGCGGCCCGCCCGGCGCGCAGGGCTTCGAGGAAGTTGGCCATCCTCGTCAACGCGTCGTAGCGGGCGCGGTTGAAGCGGCGATCGACCGCGTCCTGCACCCGCGCGCGCAGCGGACGAAACGCAACGGCCACGACGAGCGTGGCTGCTGCGGTTGCCCACCCCGACCCCCTCCCGAGGGCGGTCCCGAGCAGCACGACCGTTCCCGCAAACGCGACTGCCAGGACCAGCGTGACCGCGGCGTAGACAAGCGTGCGGTTGACGACGACGTCGATCTCGTACAGGCGATAGCGGAGAATCGCGAGTCCAGCAGCGAGGGGCACGCTGGCGAAGCAGACGCCGAGCACGGCAATCCGCGCCTGTAGGTGCCCTTCCGGCCATACCAGCCACGTACCCATGACCGAGGCGGCTACGGTCGTCGCGACCGCACCGACCTCGAGCACGAGCTTGAGCTGCTGACGCTCGACGCCGCGCGCTCGCCGCAGGCGGACGACCATCGCCGCCGCTCCGAGCGCGAGCCCGGCCACGACGAACAGCCAGCCGGCGAGGTCGACTGCGTCCATCGCCCGGTGCGCGCCCGCGAGACCGAACGGGTTCGATACCGCGGCGAACGGCTCCGCGTACGGCCCGGGGCGTAGCGTCCCCGCGACGACGAGCAGCGCCATCCCGAGGAGGAGGGTGGTCAGCGCCGGTCGCCAGCGGCGCGAGGGAAGACGCCCGTCTGGAAACAGAAGCAGCGAGAGGCCGAGGAGCCCTGCGGTCGCCTCGCTCATTACCGTGTTGAACACCGCCGCCGCATCCGCGCCTGGGAAGCGCTGGCTTGCGCGGAGGCCGACGTCGGCGTACTGCCAGCTGAGGAGCTGGACGGCCTCGGCAAGACCCGTAAACAAGAAGATCCAACCGATCCTGTTCTCCGGCACGCGACGCGCCACGAGCGCCCCCACGGAGGCGAAAGTCAGCGTCAGGATCAGGAACGAGGCGCCGCCAACCCCCGAGAAGATGTCGCTCGGCAGCACGCGACCCGGCCCGACCACGAGCAACACGAGGGTTGCAACCGCGATCGCGACGCACAGCCCCAATACGACCGCGGCAATTCGGCGCGCGGTCGTATAGCCGCTTCCCGCGGTAAGAAGCTCGTCCATCGAGTGGATTGTGGCGCCGATATCCCGGCTTGGCCAGAGCGGTGGTACTGCCGCGGAATACGCACTGGCGCTGACGCGGGTCGAGCACTGCCGCAGATGACGTGCCCGCAGCTCACTCGTAACTTCGTCACCAGAGAGCGCCACTACTACTACTTCGGAAGCGAGGACGACATGGTGAGCACGAACATCGACTCCGTCCGCCGAGCGGCCATCGCCGGCATCGTCGGAGCTACCGCGACCGCGATCGGCGGGCTGGTAGTCCAAGCCGTCATCCAGCCTTCGACGGCGGTCTCTGACGAGCGCTGGAGCTATCCCTGGTCGAGTAGCTCGCTCGTTCCGATTTCGATCCTGTGGGC
>DASWFM010000171.1:0-15290 GCA_036394235.1 Solirubrobacteraceae bacterium
TGGCCGCCGACGGCCGCACGGTCAACCTGCTGATCCCCCTCTACCTCGTGATCGCCGCGGGCAGCGTCACGCAGCTGGTGCCACGTCTGCTCGAGCGTCGGCGAGCCGGCGCGGCGACCGTAACCGCGGGCGTGCCAGGGGCTGCCTCGCCGGACGGCGTGGCAACTGAGCGTCCGGCAGCACTCGAGGTGGCGTGGCTTCAGTGGCTGCTGCTCGGCGCCGTCGGACTGTACGCGCTGCAGATCTCCTACTCGGCCGATCGAGTCAAGGCGGCGGAGAACCTCGCGTTCTTCTACGTGCCCTTCGGGCTGCTGTTCGTGCTGCTGCGCGATGTGCGCTGGACGCCGCGCCTGCTGCGGCGATGCGTCGGCGTGCTCGTCGCGATCGCCGTTGTACTGGCCGGCGTCGGCTTCGTCGAGTACTACCGGAAGAGCCTGTTCTTGAACCCGAAGCTGGTTGCGGCCAACCAGTACGACAACTACTTCCGGGTCAACTCGCTGTTCTTCGACCCCAGCATCTACGGGCGCTTCCTGATGCTCGTGATGATCGCGGTCACGACCGCCGTGCTGTGGGGCGGCCGTCGCGAGGCGCAGATCGGGGCGGCGGTGCTGGCGTGGCTGCTGGCAGGCCTGGTGACGAGCTTCTCGCAGTCGAGCATCGTCGCGCTGTTGCTCGGCCTGACCGTGCTCGCCGCCTGGCGCTGGAGCGTGCGCGGTACGGCGATCGTCGCCGCGGGCCTCGTACTGCTGGCCGTCGTCGTGCTCCTGCTCGCCCCGGAAAGCGCTCACTTCGGGCTGAAAGGCAAGAAAGGCTCCGCGGAAAACGCCACGAGCGGGCGCACGGCGCTGATCGAAGGGGGGCTGGAACTGTTCGCGAACCGCCCGCTCGAGGGTTACGGGTCGGGGTCCTTCGAACGGGAGTACAAACTCCACAAGACCGGAAGCCAGGCGACCGCGCAGAACGCGACCTCCGCCTCCCACACGATTCCCGTGACGATCGCCGCCGAGCAGGGGCTGCCCGGGCTGTTCGTCTATGCGGCGCTACTCGCTGCCGCGTTCCTCGTGCTGTTCAAGGGGGCCGGGCGCTCCCCGCCGCGGATCGCGATCGCGGCTGCCTTCGCGGCGCTGGTGTTGCACACGTGGACCTACGCCGACTTCCTCGAGGACCCTTTCACCTGGGCGCTGCTGGCGATCGGCGTGGCGCTCGCGCGTCGCCCGCTCGCGAGCGCGGCGACGCCTGAGGCGACGCCCGCCCCGACTACGGTCTAGCCGTGCTCGGCTACCTCAGGCGCCTCGTCACGACCGGGGCGGCGTACCAGTTCGGGGACATCCTGGCGAAGGGGCTGGCGCTGCTGACGCTGCCGCTCTACACGCACCACCTCAACCCCGAAGCCTACGGAGCGGCCGAATCACTGCTGACGGCGGTGATCCTCTCGAGCATCCTCGTGCGGGTCGGCGTCGGCGAGGCCTTCGTCCGCTTCTACTACAACGACGAGGACGCGGCGCGGCGCGATCGGATCGCGCGGACGGCGACGGCGACGGTCGCCTGGACTTCGACGATTGCCGCGGGCCTCGCGCTGGTCTTCGCCGGGCCGCTCTCGGAGCTGATCCTCGCCTTCCGCGATCCGCTGCTGTTCGACTGCGCAGTACTCGGCCTGTGGTCGTTCACGAACCTCGAGATGGCCTACGCGCAGTTGCGTGTGGACGAGCGCGCCCGCACGTACATCAAGGCGTCGGCCGCGAACGTGCTGCTGACGGTCGCTTTCACGGTGACGCTCGTCGTGTTCGCGAACCAGGGGGCACGGGGGCTGCTGCTCGGCAACTTCGGCGCCTCCACGGTCGTGCTGCTGGCGCTCTGGTGGGTGCTGCGCAGACGCGTCTCGCTGCGCGTGGACAGGGCCGATCTGCGCGCGATGCTCGTCTTCGGGTTGCCGACGGTGGCGGCGGATGCGAGCGTCTACGCCCTGCAGGTCGTGGACCGCTTCTACCTGTTCCGCTCCTACTCGCACGCCGCCGCAGGTCGCTACTCGGTCGCGATCAAGCTCGCGACGGTCGTGTTCGTGGCAGTGCGCGGCTTCCAGTACGCGTGGCCCCCGCTTGCCTACTCGATCGAGGACGACGAGGAGGCGGCGCGGCTGTACTCGCTGGTCACGACCTACTATGCGCTCGCCACCGGGGTCGTCGTCTGCGGCGTGGCACTGCTCGGACGGTGGCTCGTGCGGCTGTTGGCGGCGCAGCGCTATTTCGACGCGCATCGCGCGCTGCCGTGGCTGGCGCTCGGCTGGGCGCTGTACGGGCTGTACCTAGTGTTCATCGCCATCTCCGGCCGCGCGCGGGTGACCTCGCGCAACCTGCCGGCCGCGGTCGTCGGGCTGGCGGTAAACATCGTTCTGCTGCTCGTGCTCGTGCCCGCGAGCGGCGCGGGGCTCGGCATCGCCGGCGCCGGGTTGGCGCTGTGTGGCGCCTACGCGGCGATGCTGGTCGTGATGTACGCGCTGACGCGGGGCCTGTTCCGCGTTGGCTTCGAATGGCTGCGTCTGGCGAAGCTGACCGCGGTGCTCGGCGGCATCGCGGTGTCCGGGGAGTTGCTGCTACCGGACCACGGGCTCGCAGGTTTCGCGAGCCGGGCCGCGTGGCTGCTGCTCGTCCCCGCCGGGCTCCTCGCGACGCGCTTCTTCCACCCGCACGAGCGCGAGCAGGCGCGGCGACTGTGGCGCGACGGGCGCGGCAGGGTGGCGGCGTTCCGCGCAAGGCACGGCGAGGTCGAGGCCTATGCCGAGGATCCCCTCCGCGACGTCTGAGCGGCCGGCGATGCGCGGCGAGCCCCCCAACGATAAGGCCCGGCATACCCGGGCGAACCCGCCGGGGCCGTCCAAAGGCGGCTCGCCGGCTCAAGCTGAGCTGAGCGTAAACCGATCAGCCAACATGGTCGAGCTGACAACGGCGAAGCCGCGCCTGGCAGGCGCGCACGAGCGGCGGGCGCGCGCGGACGCCCTGCGTCGCCATCGCGAGGAAGTTCGCGCCCGCGGCGCGGGCGCCGCGGGGGAGCTCTCCTACCTGCGCGCGCAGCTACACGTCGCGGCGACGCTGACGACCCGCCTGGCGGCCGCCCGCGAGCCACGCGAGATGGCAAAGCAGGTGGTCGACGAGCTGCACGACTGCTTCTCCTTCTACCTTGCGGCGATCCAGTCGCTGCACGATGACGGTACGTTGCGGCTCGTCGCGGCGCGGGGAAGGCTCGCTGCCGTGATGGAGGAGTTCTTGCTGATCGAGCAGCCGGTGGGCAGCGGCGTAAACGGGCGCGTGGCCCGCTCCGGGATGACGGCGCTCGTCGGCGACACCCGCAGCGACCCCGACTACATCGTCCGCGACCCCGATACCGACCCGCGTTCGGAGCTGAGCGTGCCGATCCTCGTCGACGGGACCGTCTGGGGTGTCCTGAACATCGAGGGCGCCGAGCGCGACGCGTTCGCCGAGGCCGACGTGGTACTCGTAGAGGCGGTCGCGGCGAGCCTCGGCTCGGCCCTGCACCGCGCGCGGCTGGTCACGGAGCTGGAGGGCGCCTTCTCGACGACGCTGGCGCTCCTGACCAGCACCGTGGAGGCGAAGGACGACTACACCGCTTCCCACTGTGACGATGTCGCCGAGCTCGCTGAGCGCGTGGCGCTTCGAATGGGCTTGACGGAGCCCGACGGGCGCGATGTGCGCTTGGCGGCGATGCTGCACGACATCGGCAAGATCGCGGTGCCGAGCGAGATCCTGTTGAAGCCGGGTCCGCTGACCGACGAGGAGTGGGTGACGATGCGCGGCCACGCTGCGGCCGGCGGCGATCTGGTGGCCCGGATCGACGCCTTTGCGCACCTCGCCCCGGCTGTGCGCGCGAGCCACGAGCGCTGGGACGGCGACGGCTACCCGGACGGCCTGACGCGGGAGCAGATTCCGTTGGCGGCGCGCATCATCGCCGCCTGCGACACCTACGACGCAATCATCACTGACCGGCCATACCGTCCGGCTCGGTCCGGTCCAGAGGCCCGCGATGAGCTGCAGCGAGTCGCCGGCTCGCAGCTCGATCCCGAGGTCGTCGCGGCGTTGATCGGCGAGCTGCGACCCTAGCGCTCGCGGTTGTACCGCTCGGCCGCCTCGCGCAGCCCTTCACCGCGTTGCGGCAGCAGGCTCGCAGTGACGTGGCGCCAATAGCGCCGAGCGTCGCGGCCGGGCAGCGCGAGCGCGGCGAGCGCGCGGACCGCGTAGGTGTAAGCGGTCAGCCACCGAACCGTCGCGGCGGCCACGGCCGAGTGGTGCTTGCGCATGTACAGGTCGCGGTTGCGGGACAGCTCTACGATCCTTCGCTCGGGCACGGCGGCGGTCGCGAGCTGCTCGTGGTGGATCGCGCGGGCGCCGGGCACGAAGACACTCGACCACCCCGCCCGACGCAGCCGCCAGGCCAGGTCGACCTCGTCGGAGTACACGAAGAAGTCGGGGTCCAGGTAGCCGACCGCGGCAGCCGGCTCGCGGCGCACGAGCAGCGCGGCCGACTGGCACCAGTCGACCTCCCGCACACGATCACCGCGGCTCTGCACCGTGTAGAGCCTCTGTAGGCCGAGTGCCCCGGCGAGTGCGGTGCCGGGGCCCGGAAAGCGCCACGCGCATGCCTGCCGTGTGCCGTCGGGCCGCAATAGCCGCGCTCCGGCCAGGGCCGCGCGAGGGCGGTCGCACAGGGCCTCCCACAGCGCCAGCGTGGCGCCTCCCAGCAGCTCCGAGTCCTCGTTCAGCAGCAGGCCGAAGCGGCCGCGGGCCCGTCGCAGCAGCTCGCTGTCGTTGAGCGCCTTGCCGCGGCGCTCGGGGATCGCGATCGTCCGGTCGACCGCGGGGTGTGCGTCGGCCGCCTCGGCGGATCCGTCGCGCGAGCCGTTGTCGAGCACCAGCACCTCGGTTGCGAACGGCAGTGCCTCCCGCTCACGGCCGATCGCGTCGAGTCCGCGCAGCAGCAGCTCGCGCTGCGAGGTGTTGACGACGCAGAAGCTGACCTCGACGTCCCGGCCGCGCTGCTCGGCGCCGTCCATGCTCCTATTCTCGCCTGCCCGCCTATTGTCCGTCGGCGTGCGCGTTCACCTCGTCGACCCGTCCGCCTACACGCCGCCCTACGACCACGCACTCGCGACGGCGCTGGCGGCCGCCGGAGCTGAGGTCGAGCTGTTCACGAGCCGCTTTGCCTACGGGCCCGTGATGCCCGCCACCGCCTATCGCCGCGAGGAGCTCTTCTACCGGCTCGCTTCGCGGTTGCGCGAGCCGCGCACCCGGCGCCTGGTGAAGCTGGCAGAGCATCCCCCGGACATGCTTCGCTACCGGCGCCGCGCTGCCGCGGCCGACGTCGTGCACTTCCAGTGGCTGACCGTGCAGCATCTCGACGGAGCGCTGCTGCCGCCGCGCCGCGGGCCGCGCCGGCCGTTGCTGCTGACCGCCCACGACATACTGCCCCGCGAGGCGCGCAGGGGGCAGCGCGCCGCCCAGCGTCGGCTGTACGGGCGTTTCGACGCGGTCGTCGTGCACTCCGAGCACGGCCGGCGCCGGCTGCTCGATGAGGTCGGCGTCGAGCGCGACCGCGTGCACGTGATCCCGCACGGCGTGTTCGCGCATCTCGCCGAGCAGCGCCTGCCCGAGACGCCGCCGTTCGAGGCCGACAAGCCGGTCGTGCTGTGCTTCGGGCTGATGCGCCCCTACAAGGGCATCGACGTGCTGCTCGACGCCTGGCGCGGCATCGAGGACGCGGAGCTCTGGATCGCAGGGATGCCGCGCATGGACATCGCGCCGCTCCGGGCCGCAGCGCCCGCCGGGGTTCGCTTCGTGCCCCGCTTCATCGGCGATTCCGAGCTGCCGGCCTACTTCCGGGCGGCCAGCCTCGTGGTGCTGCCGTATCGAGAGATCGACCAGTCCGGGGTGCTCTTCACAGCGCTTGCGTTCGGCAAGCCGCTGCTGCTCACGGACGTCGGCGGGTTTCCCGAGGTCGCGGCGACGGGCGCCGCGACCATCGTGCCGGCGGGTGACCCCGGGGCGCTGCACGACGCTTTGGCGTCCCTGCTCGGCGACCCGGCGGCGCTGGCCGAGATGTCAGCGCGCGCGGCGCAGGCCGGGGAGGGGGAGTACTCCTGGGCGTCGATCGCCCGCCGCACGACCGCGCTGTACGAGCGGCTGCTCGGCTGAGCTAGTCGGTCCAGAAGTCGTGCAGCAGTTCCCCATCGGCCTCGTGGCGAGGGCCGAAGACGAGCAGCGTGAGTCCCTCCGAGCCCGCCTCGAACGCGCGCGCGACCGGCGGCGCGACGCGGATCGCGTCGTGCCGGGAGATCTCGCGGATCTCGTCGTCGAGGCGCATGTGCCCGTCGCCGTCGAGCACCACGTAGACCTCCTCGGCGTTCTCATGGCGGTGGCCGAAGGCCTGGCGCTTCCCCGGCCGCAGCCGGTGGTAGGCGAAGCCGACCGTCTCGCAGCCGAGCTCCTCGCGGGGGAAGTGTGCCTCGCCCAGCTCGCCGAAGCCGAACTGCGGTGCGCTGTCCTTGGTCTCGTCGAGGTTCTTGATCGTGTAGCTCATCGCGACGAGCCTACTACCCGCCTGCGAGCCGCGAGAATGGTCGATCCGTGACCGTTCTAGCCGTGATCTTCTGGCTGTGCGTGGCGTTGATCGTCTGGACGCAGCTCGGCTATCCGCTTGCTCTGGCCGTGCTCGCCCGCGCGGTCGGCGCCGGCTCCCGCCCGCCTCGCGCCCCCGAGGGCCGGCTGCCTTCGCTGACGTTGATCGTCGCCGCCCACGACGAGCAGGGGGTGATCGAGGAGAAGGTCCGAAACGCGCTCGCGCTCGAATATCCGCGCGAGCTGCTCGAGGTGATCGTCGCCTGCGACGGCTGCACCGACGCGACCGCCCAGCGGGCGCGTGCGGCCGGAGCCGATCTCGTGCTCGAGCTTCCCCGCGGCGGCAAGATCCGCGCGCAGGACACCGCCGTCGAACGCGCCCGCGGCGAGCTCGTCGCCTTCTCCGACGCCAACTCGCTGTGGCAACCCGACGCCGCCCAAGAGCTGGCGGGCGCCTTCGCCGATCCACGCGTGGGCTATGCCTGCGGGCAGGTGCGATTCGTGCAGGCGGTGGCGGGTCGCGACGGGGGCAATCAGGAGGGGGTGTACTGGCGCTACGAGCTGGCTGTCCGCGCGATGGAGTCGCGTCTCTCCTCGATCACGGCCGGCAACGGCGCGATCTATGCGACGCGACGCGACACCTACATCATCGTGGATCCCGTGATGGGCCACGACCTGTCGCTGCCGTTCAACATGGTCAAGCGCGGCCTCCGGGCCGTCTACGTGTCGAGCGCAAGGGCCACCGAGAAGATGGTGCCGACAATCGAGGGGGAGTTCGCGCGCAAGCGGCGGATGATGAGCCACACCTGGCCGATCCTGCTGAGGGGCGGGATGCTCTCGCCGCGCGGCTACCCGCCTGGATACGCGGCGATGATCTTCTCGCACCGGCTGCTGCGCTACGCATTGCCCGGCCTGCACGCCGTGGCCTTCGCCGCGAATGTCGCGCTGCTGGCGCTGAGCAGCGGCGGCGCGCAGGTCCTCTACCTGGTCACGCTCCTGGCCCAGCTCGCGCTGCTCGTCGCCGCGGCACTCGCCGGAGCCGTGCGGCTGCGGCCGCTGCTGATCGCCCGTTACTACGTCCTCACTGCCGCCTCCCCGGCGGCCGGCCTGTGGGACTGGCTGCGGCACGGCACGGAGGCATCCTGGGAAGCCGCCGAGGGCACGCGCTGAGAAGATTCCCCCGTGCTCCGCCGCCTCTTCGACATCGTCGTCTCAGCTCTAGGCCTGCTGCTGGCCGCACCCGTGCTCGTGCTCGCCGCGCTGGCGATCAAGCTCGAGAGCCGCGGGCCGGCCGTCTACCGCCAGCGTCGCGCCGGTCGCGAAGCGGCTCCCTTCGATGTGCTGAAACTGCGCACGATGGTGGAGGGGGCGGAGCACATCGGCGCCGGGCTGGCGATCGACGCCGGCGACGCGCGTGTCACCCGCGTGGGGGCGTTGCTGCGGCGCACGTCGATCGACGAGCTGCCGAATCTTGTCAACGTGCTGCGCGGGGACATGACCCTGATCGGGCCGCGGCCGACGCTGCCGGCGCAGGTCGAGCAGTACGACGAGCGCCAGCGCCGGCGGCTGGCCGTCAAGCCGGGGATCACCGGCTGGGCGCAGGTCAACGGGCGCGCCTCGCTGCCCTGGTCCGAGCGCATCGAGCTCGACCTCTACTACATCGAGCACCGCTCGCTTGCGCTCGACCTGCGGATCCTCGTCCGCACCGTCGCGATGGTGCTCGGCGGCCATGGCCTCTACAAGGGGCCCGCGGGCGGCTGGGAGGGAAGGCTGTGAGCGCCACGCAGAACCCACCCGCGGTCCTGCTGACGGCTGCCGGGAAGCGTTACGACATCGTCTCCTGCTTCGCTCGGCTGACGACCACGATCGTCGCCGAGGCCTCTCCGCTCGCGCCGGCGCAGTACGCCGCGCAGATCCGCGAGACGGTCCCGCGGATGGAGGACCCCGGCTACGTCCCCGCGCTCGCGGCGCTCTGCGCCCGCCATGGCGTCGGCGCCGTGCTGCCGCTGACGGATCTCGACATCGAGATCCTCGCCCGGGCACGGGAGGCGGGAACGCTTCCGGCGCTCGTGCCCTCCGCCGAGGTGGCGGCGGCGACCTACGACAAGTTCGAGACCCACCGGCTGCTGAGAGCACTCGGGTTGCCCTCGCCGCCGACGGTCCTGCCCGACGAGGACCTCTCGGCGATCGAATACCCGGTGATGGTGAAGCCGCGGCGCGGCTCCGGCGCGCGCTCGATCCATCTCGCCCGAAACGAGCGGGAGGCACGTTTCTTCATCGACTATGTAGAGGAGCCGGTGATGGTCCAGCGCGCGATGGCGGGTGCCGAGACCTCGATCGACTGCCTCGGGGACTTGGACGGGCGCTGCCTGAACGCGATCCCCCGCACGATGCTGGAGTCACGGGGAGGCGAGTCGATCAAGGGCGCGGTGATCGACGATCAGGAGATGATCGCGCTCGGCCGGCTCGTCGTCGAGGCGCTCGGCGTGCGCGGTCCCGCGACGATTCAGGTGTTCAGCGATCCGGACGTCGGGCTCGGGATCACCGACGTCAACACGCGCTTCGGCGGCGCCTTCCCGGCCCCCGTGTACGCGGCGCTGCCAGGACGCTCCTATCCGGAGCTGATCGTCGCGATGGCCGCCGGCCGCGACGTCGCTCCCCACGTCGGGGAGTTCGCCGCGGGCATGACGTTCACCCGCTACTACTGGCAGCTCGAGCTCGACGAGCTGTTGCGACCGACGGGTCGGGAGATCGTGCCGGGCGGGCCGCCGGCGCCTCGCTGAGCGTCCCGCGCAGGCGAGCCGGTAAAGCGTCCTAACAGAGCCGACCATCCGCACCACCGGAACCGACGGCCGCCGCCGTGGAATCAACCATCTAGACTGCCTTCTCGTGGCAACGCAGCTCGCCGATTCGCCGCCCGAGCAGGCGCCGTCGGGGACCACGCCCGGAGCCGAGGCCCCGGCGCCACCCCTGCCGCCTGAGCCGGGCTCTCACGGTTGCGCCAAATGCGGCGCGCGGATGGCGGGCGGCCAGGACTGGTGCCTGCAGTGCGGCGCGGGCGCCCCGGGCAGCGTGGGAAGCGGCGGATGGCGATCGCTCACGACAGTGCTGGCCCTCACCGCGGTGTTGCTGCTCGGCGCCGCCGCGGCAGGCTATGCGGCGCTCAGCAAGAAGACCCGGCACGCACCGGTCGTGACCCAGACGGTGGCGCAGGCTACGCCGGCGCCGCCCGCGGGTACCACGCCCGGCGCCGTCACCCCCGCGACTCCCACCACACCGCAACCCGGCGCCGTCGCCAAACCCCCGAAAATCCCGGCCAAAGCCGTCACCCCCACGCCCGCAGCGCCGACCCCGGCGACGACGCCCACCACGACCACCGGGACCGGCAACCAGAACAACTCCAGCACCGGTGGCAGCAAACCGTCCGAAGAAAAACAGCCCGAAGCGCTGCTCCTCGACACGAACGCCGCCGCGACGTATGACCCGTACTCCTACCCCGCGAGCTGGTTCGGTGACCCGAGCCTCGCGATCGACGGCGACACGACGACCGGCTGGAGCGCCCAGGTGAACCCGGCGACGGCGCCGGCACTGGCAGAGGGGCTCGTGATCGATCTCAAATCGGCGCAGAAGCTCTCGGCCGTGAAGCTCGTCACATCGACCCCGGGGATGACCGTCCAGGTCTATGGTTCGGCGGCGAAGCGGCTGCCCGCGTCGATCACGGACCCTGCGTGGGTGTCCTTGAGCCGTTCGATCACCCTCAAGAAGCGTCACGCGCGGCTCGGCCTGCGCCACCAGACGAAGTCCTATCGATTCGTGACGCTGTGGGTCAGCAAGGCCCCGGCCTCGTCGGTCGGGACGCCGGAAGCGCCGGGCAAGGTCACGATCGACGAACTCGAACTGCTGCCCGCTCGGGGCTAGGCGCGAGCGCCGCTGCGGCGCTTCTTGGGCTTCGCGGCTTGCGAGCCGGACTTCGCCCCCCGGCCACGCCACACCTCATCGAGGAAGCCGGCGATCTCGTTGGTCAGCCGCTCCGGCTGAACGCGTAGCTCCACGAGCGACTCGGCTTCGATGAGGCGTGCATGTGGCATCTCCTTGGCGAGCATGCCGGCGTCCGAGAAGGGGTGCACCGGGTCGCGGCCGTGGCCGAGGATCAGCGTCGGCGCGGTGAAGGTGCTGCGCTCGCTGCGCGGCGGCGCGACGCGGCCGAAGAAAAGGCCCTGCATCAGCGCGCCGCTCGGCCCGGGTTCCTGGCGGACGACATCGAGCATCACGTTGCCGTAATGGGGAAGCAGGCGCCTCGGCACCGCGCGGGTGGCGCGGGCGAGGAGCTTCATCACCGGCTCCCCGAAGGTGAGGGCGACGAGCAGCGGCGTGAACGCCAGCGCACTCCCGAGCAGGCCGTTGTCGAGGACCGGCATCTCGATCACCAGCCCGCGCAGGCGATCGGGGCTGTGCGCGGCCACCTCCAGCGCTGCGTTCGCGCCGAGCGACGTGCCCATCACGACGGCTTCGGGGATCTCGAGGTGGTCCATCAGCGCGACGACCTCAGCGCCGTAGCTGGCCATCGAGTAGCGCCACATGTCGCGTGGGCGGTCGGAACGGCCGTGCCCGAGCAGGTCGAGCGTGATCACGCGATTACCTCGCGCAGCGAGGTCTTCGGCGAGTTGGCGGTGCATCTCCTGCGACAGCAGCAACCCGTGCAGCAGGATCAGGGGCCGTCCCGTCGCGCGAGCGCTGCGGCCGCGCGCCCCCGGGGTGGCCGGGCCGCTCACCAGCGCAGGCCCGCCTCCGAATTCCGTGTAGGCCAGCCGCTGTCCCTCCACTTTGAAGAACGGCATCGGCGGGCAGGTTACTACCCGTCGGCCCCGAGCCCGCGGCCTCGCCGCGCCGCCAACGCCTCGCGCGGTAGCGTTGCAGAGCACTCAGAGGCTTTACGAGGAGGGAGATCCGATGGCAAAGCAGCCCCGCATCCTCGCCGGCCAGACGGCCGCGGTCACGGGCGCCGCGCGGGGGATCGGACGTGCGACCGCGCAGGCGCTGATGCGTCAGGGGATGAAGGTCACGATCGGCGATCTCGACGAGCAGGCGGCGCGCCGGGCGGCGGAGGAGCTCGGGGGAAGCGCCGTCGCGCTGCCGCTCGATGTCACCGACCGAGCCTCCTTCACGGCCTTCCTCGACGCCGCGGAGGAGCGGCACGGGGCGCTCGACGTGCTCGTCAACAACGCCGGGATCATGCAGGTCGGGAGGTTCATCGACGAGGACGACCTGACGGCGCAGCGGATGATCGACATCAACCTGCGCGGTGTGATCCTGGGCTGCAAGCTTGCGCTCGCACGGATGATCCCCCGCGACCGCGGCCACATCGTCAACATCTCCTCGCAGGCCGGCAAGTTCGGCGCGCCGGGCGGCGCGACCTACTCGGCCACCAAGCACGCCGTGGTCGGCCTGACGGAGGCGATCCGCGGGGAGCTGCGCCTGATGGGTGCCCACATCGACGTCAGCTACGTGATGCCGTTCGTCGTCAACACCGAGCTCGGCTCGGGGCTCGGCGAGGCTCGGGGGATGAGCAGCCTCGAGCCCTCCGACGTCGCCGACGCGATCGTCGAGGCGCTTCAGCTCGGCCTGGTCGACGTGTGGGTGCCGAAGTCCGCGAAGCGCACGAACGTGCTCGGCAACGTGCTTCCGCGCTCGCTGTCGGAGGGGATGGCGCGCGCGATGAAGGCCGATCGCGTGCTCGCCGGCGCCGATCTGAGCCGCCGGCGAGACTACGAACTGCGGGCCTCGAGGTCGGAGCCGGGGCTCGAGCGCCCCGCCGAGGCCGCCCAGATCGCTGCCGAGGCCGCTGAGGTCGCGATCGAGGCCGCTGAGGTCGCTGCCGAGGCCGCTCAGGTCCCGGCGGGGACCGACGAGCAGCCCTGAGCTCAGAGCAGCTCGCTCAATCGAGAGAATCGATCGCTGTGGAGGAGGTCGTAGAAGAGGTTGCCGAGCTCGCGCGGGCGCACGCGGGCGAGACCGAGCAGGGGCGCCGCCTGCCGGACGCCCTCCTCGCAAGGCTGCGCTCGTCGGGGTTGATGAACGCCGGGGCACCACGCGAGGCGGGCGGCCTCGAGCTGCCCCCCGGAGAGCTGCTTCGCCACGCAGCGATGATCGCTGCCGGGGATGCATCTGCGGGCTGGTGCGTCTCGATCGCGGCCACCAGCAGTCTGCTCGCCGGCTACCTGCAGCCCGACGGCCTCGAGGAGTGCTTCGGCGACCCGCAGGGGATCGCCGCCGGCATCTTCGCTCCCCGCGGGACCGCGCAGGCGGTCGACGGGGGCTTCACGGTGAGCGGTCGCTGGCCGTACTGCAGCGGCATCACCCACGCGGACATTCTGTTTGCCGGCTGCATGCGCTCGGGGCAGCGGACGGACGAGCAGCCGCTGCCGATCGTCGTGGGAATTCCCCGCGAGGAGCTCGAGGTGCTCGACACGTGGCAGACGCTCGGCCTGCGCGGTACCGGCAGCCACGACGCCGTCGCCACCGAGCTGTTCGTCCCCGCGCGGCGGACCTTCTCGCTGTTCGACGGGCCGCTGATCGATCGTCCGCTGTATCGGTTTCCGGTGTTCGGATACTTCGCGTCGTCGGTGGCTGCGGCCGCGCTGGGCAATGCGCGGGGGGCGATCGGAGACTTCGCCGATCTGGCGACGGTGAAGGTCGGCCAGGGCTCCGCCCGGACCCTCGCCGAGCGGTCCACGACCCAAGCAGCGGTGGCCGATGCCGAGGCCTCACTGGCGGCCGCCGAAGCGCTGTTCGAGTGGGCGATCGCAGAGGCTTGGCAGGCCGCCCAGGACGAGCAGCCGGTCCCCGTCGGGCTGCGCAACGCGCTGCGGCTCGCGGCAACACACGCCGCGCGCACCGGGGCCTCGGTCACCGGCTCGCTGTTCGCGCTCGCCGGCGGCCCGGCGATCTACGACAGCTCGCCTCTTCAGCGTCGCTTCCGTGACGCCCACACGGCGACCGCGCACTTCCAGGTCGGGGCGCTCTCACGGGAGATTCAGGGGCGGGTCCTGCTCGACCAGCCGGCCGACACGACGATGCTCTGAGGTCTCGATAGGCTCGCCCGCATGACCGGCGCCGAGCGCTTCACGTTCCGTTTCGCGGATAGCTACCGGCGTCCGGCCCGTCTGTTCGGCATCACTCCCGAGAACGCGTGGGTGGATGTCGGCGAGGACTCGCTGGACGCACGCTTCGGCCGGTGGCGGGTCAGGACGACGCTCGCGAACATCAGCCGGGTCGCTGTCACCGGGCCATATGCCTTCCTCAAGACCGCTGGGCCGGCGCGCCTGGCGATCACCGATCGCGGGCTGACGTTCGCGACCAACGGGGATCGCGGAGTGCTGATCTCGTTCCACTCAGCCGTCCGCGGCCTCGATCCGCTGGGAATACTCCGCCACCCGGAGCTGACGGTCACGGTCGCCGACATCGACGGACTCGTCGAGCGGCTGCGTTCCGGCAACGTCAGCCGGCGGTGAGCCAGTCGGCGATCAGGCTGCCGATCAGCGGGCCCTGATCCTCCTGCAGGAAGTGGCTGGCATCCGGGATCGTGCGCGGCGCGGGCCGGCCGATCGAGTCGGCGAAGCGCTCCCCGGTGCTGAGCGGCAGAACCGGGTCGGAGTCGGCCCACAGCATCAGCGTGGGCCGGCGGTCCTCCTTGAGCGAGGCATGCACGCGCTGACCCGCCTCGGCGCCCTCGCCGTCGGGGCTCAGCGGGATCATCAGCGGGAACGCCCGGGCGCCGGCCTTCGAGGACGCATCGGGGTAGGGGGCGTCGTAGGCCGCGACGACCTCCTCGCCGGGATCGGTCTTGCAGGCGCCCTTGACGAGGAACCCCACCGGCAGGTCCTCGGTCCGCTCGACGAAATCGCGGAACGCCATCCAGGCGTCGGTCATGCGCTGGTGGCCCGTGAAGAGGCCAGTGTCGAGGATCACGAGGCGATCGATCCGCTCGCGTTGCTCGACGGCGATGCGCAGGCCGATCGGCCCGCCCCAGTCGTGCACGACGACCGTCGCGCCGGTGAGGTCGAGCTGCTCGAGCAGCTCGCCGGCGAGCGCAGTGTGGCGGTCGTAGCTGTACCAGGCGATGTCGGTGGGCTTGTCGGAGCGCCCGAAGCCCGGGAGGTCGGGCGCGATGCAGCGAAAGCCCGCATCGCGCACCGGCGGCAGCACCTTGCGCCACAGGAACGACCAGGTGGGCTCGCCGTGAAAGAACACGACCGGCTGGCCTTCACCCTCGTCGAGGTGGGCCAGCCGCAGGCCTTCGACTTCCCGGTAATGCGAGGAGAAGGGAAAGTCGGGCAAGCCCTCCAACGCGCCTTCCGGGGTCCGTGCCGCGTCGGTCATTCGCGTCGGAGCATACCCTCAGCCTCATAGGCTAGGCTCGCGCCCGTGCACACCGCCCTGCAGCTCGCGCCGGTACTGGCGGAGAAGAGCAAGACCCCCTTCTACGTATCCGGCGGGATCCTCGTCGCGTGGGCCCTTTTCATCTCGATGGCGATCGGCATGCGCCGGCCCAGCTTCCCCGCAGGGCTCTCCCAGGAGCGGGGCGTGATCGCGGTCAGCGTCGTGCTCGTGCTCGCGACCGTCTCCAGCGCGGTGATCGTCTCCGGCGGCGAGGCCAAGCCGCAGGCC
>DASWFM010000172.1:0-2189 GCA_036394235.1 Solirubrobacteraceae bacterium
CGCGAGGACCGAGAAGATGAAGTCGTTGTGGGCCACGGGCAGGAACTTGTATTGCCCCTGCGTCCCCTGGCGGAAGCCTTTGCCGGTGAGCCCGCCGGAGCCGACGGTCACGCGCGCCTGGATGGTCTGGTAGCCGGCGCCTTTGGGGTCCTGCTCCGGATCCATGAAGCTCAGGATCCGGGTGCGCTGGTAATCCTTGAGGGCGAACTTCCAGGCGATGGGCGCGGCGAGCAGCGCGGCGAGGGCGAGCACGCCGAGGAGCCGCAGGCGCAGGCCGGCGAGGAACGCCGCGCCGACGAACACCGGCAGCAGGGTGATCGCCGTGCCGAGGTCCGGCTGCTTGGCGATGAGGAGGAGCGGGATAGCGGTGAAGATGCCGCCGAGAATGAGGTCGCCGGTGTTCGTCGCGCCCCGCCGGTTCTCGCCGAAGTACATCGCCAGCAGCAGCGCGACGCCGATCCGGGCGAACTCGGAGGGCTGCAGGTGAAACGGCCCGATCGGGATCCAGCGCTGGCCGCCCATCTGCGTCTGCCCCTTCACGAGTACGAAGATGAGCAGCGCCAGGAGCGATCCGTAGATGAACAGGGAGTGCTCCGCCAGCATCCGGTAGTCCACCGCCAGGCAGATCAGCAGCGCGATGAGACCGAGCGCGAGCGCGTAGGACTGGGTCCACACCTGCGACGCCGCGCGGCCGCCGGTCGCGGTCGTGATGTAGGTGGTGCTGTAGACCATCGCGACGCCGATCGCCGACAGCAGGACGACGGCGCCGAAGAGGAGCCAGTCGATGTGGAAGTAGAGGCGTCGCTCGAACATCGTTACTGCCCGCCGCCGCCCACCGGCCCGCCGCGGGCCCGCGCGTAGGCATCCCTGTAGTCGAGCCGCAGCGCTTCGTGCGTGGGCGGCGGCGGAAGCGGCTTGCCGTCCTTCTTCGCGAAGAACGTCGCCAGGATGTGATGCGCCAGCGACGCGGCGTTGGGGCCGTGGATCCCGTGCTCGAGGAACACGACCCCCGCGATCTCCGGGTTGTCCCGCGGCGCGAAGAACACGAACCAGCCGTTGTCGCGGAGGTCGATGCTCTTGTTCCGGGCCTGGGCGGCCATCCGGTTCGCGTTCGAAATCACCTGCGCCGTCCCGGTCTTGCCGCTGACGTCATGCCCCTCGATGCGCGCCCGGCCGCCGGTGCCGGCGCCGTTGACGACACCCCACATCCCCTGGCGGATCGCCTCGAGCTTCTCGGGGCTCACGTCGACTTTCGACTGGGGGGGTGGCGGCGGTACCGGCTTCAGCCCGGTCCCGTCGTCCATCGCCTTGACCAGATGCGGGGTGATGCGCGTCCCGCCGTTGGCGAGCGTAGCCGCGTAGACCGCCATCGACACGGGTGTGACCGACACCTGCCCCTGGCCGATCGACACGGAAATCGTCTCGCCGGCGTACCACTTCTCGTGCATCTTCTCGCGCTTCCATTCGGTGGACGGCACGAGGCCGACGAGCTCGTTCGGCAGGTCGATGTTGGACTTGACGCCGAGGCCGAAGAGCGTCGCCCACTTGTTGATCCTGTCGACGCCGAGCATGTTACCGACGGTGTAGAAATAGACGTCGCACGACTGCTCGATGGCCGTCTTCAGGTTGACCGTGCCGTGCCCACCCTTCGACTTCGCCCAGCAGAGGAAATTGCGGCCGTAGAAATTCGCGCTGCCCGAGCAGTGCACCTGGAAGCTGGGCGTGATGACCCCTTCTTCCAGCCCCGCCAGCCCGACCGCCATCTTGAAGGTAGACCCGGGCGAGTATTTGCCCTGGAGCGCACGGTTGGTCAACGGATTCAGCTTGTCGGTATTGAGCGACGCCCACGTCGCGCGGTTGATGCCGGCCGCGAAGGCGTTCGGGTCATAGGCGGGACGGCTGGTGAACCCGAGCACCTCGCCGTTGCGGGGATCGAGCACCACGGACGCGCCGTTGAAGCCGCTCGCGGCGAACGCATCCTCGATCGACTTCTGGACGTCGGAGTCGATCGTGAGCTGCAGCGGGCGGCCGACCGTCGGATCGAGCTTGCTCAACTCCCGGATCTCGCGCCCGACGCTGTTCACGGCGACCGTCTTGTTGCCTTCCTTGCCCATCAGGTTCTTGTTGTAGGCGAGCTCCACGCCGGCCTGCCCGACCATCGTACCGGGCTCGATCCCGTCGTAATCGGG
>DASWFM010000173.1:0-2770 GCA_036394235.1 Solirubrobacteraceae bacterium
GGCGGTGGAGTCCCGCCGCATGCTCTCGCTCTCCGACGGCCGGCTGCTGCACCGTGTCACCGCCGCGGCGGCCGTGACGGCCCTGCTCGTTGCGCTCGTCGTGGGACTCCTCGCCGCCGGAGATCCCGTCAGGCGGGTGGAACACGCTTGGCACAGCTTCAAGGGCGGCTACGCCGAAGGCCACAGCACCGCGCGGCTCGCCAGTGGCCTGGGCTCCAACCGCTATGACTTCTACCGCGTCGCCGTCGACCAGTTCGAGGCCCATCCAGCGGCCGGCATCGGCGCCGACAACTTCCAGCAGCAGTACCTGCGCAGCGGCAGGAGCAAAGAGACGCCGCGCTACCCGCACAGCGTCGAGCTGCGCATCCTCACCGAGACCGGCGTGATCGGGGCCTTGCTCGCGATCGCGGGCCTCGGGGCCGCCCTGTGGGCGGCGATGCGCGTCGTCCGCCGGCCGGATCCGCTCGCGGCGGCGGTGGGCGCGGCCGCCCTGGCGGGCTTCGCCTACTGGGCCGTGCACGGCTCGGTCGACTGGTTCTGGGAGTTCGCCGGCCTCGGCGCGCCCGCCTTCGCGTTGCTCGGGCTCGTCTGCGCCCTCGATACGCGGGGGAGCCGGCCAGAGGGCGAGGCGAAACCCGGCGCGCTTGCCGAGGAAGCCCCGAGCAGCGGCTTGCGCCGCCCGCCGTGGCTGCCGCGCCTTCACCTTGCGCCGCGCCTGGCTTGGCTCGCCGTCGCGCCCCTCGCGATTGCCGCGGCGCTGGCCCTGGCCGGCCCGTGGCTCAGCCAGCTCCAGGTCCAGACGGCAGCGCGGGACTGGCCGCAGGATCGCACCGGGGCCTACTCACGGCTCGACCAGGCCGCCGGGCTCGACCCGCTTGGCGACCAGCCGTACCTGATCGCCGGCTCGATTGCGCTGCGGCTCGGCGAACTCCGCCGCGCCGACGGCCAGTTCGCGAAAGCCCTGCGGCGAGTCCCGGACGACGCCTATGCGACGCTCGAGCGCGGCGCGATCGCCTCCACCCAGGGCCGCCCCGCGGAGGCCCGGCGCCTGCTCGCCCGCGCCGCCGCCCTGAATCCTCGCGATCAGCTGACCCAGGAGGCGCTGCGCCTGGTAACGCAGGGCAGGGCCGTCAGCGTCGAGGTTTTGAACCGAGTGATCCTGCAGAAGGCCGAAGAACTTCAGTGACCGGTCGGAATTCCGACCATCGGAGTCAGCGGGTCCGAATTCCGACCATCGGAAGTCCTCGACAGATTGCCAAGCCTTCGGTAGCTTATGTCCCATCTCGTCGAATCGTCGAGGCTTTGGGTGGGGGGCTCCGCTGAGCTGCTAGCCGGGCGTGACGCACGCGGTCGAGTGGCATGGAATCCGAGGCTGTTTGCCCGGGCCCGTGAAGGGAACCCAAGGTAGGGACATTGCGTACGCATCGCTTCATCTCTCCGGCCGTGTTGGCTGCCATCTGCATTTGCCCGCAGGCCGCTGCCGCGAGCCCTTCGAGCACGCTGCTGAGCGGCTACGGAGGTCCCGGCCAGGGCAACCAGGCGATCCTCGGCTCGACGCTGATTGGCGGCAAAGGCGGCGGCAAGGGCACGGGGGGCGGCCCGACGGGGCCCCCGGCTGTGACGGCGACCACCTCGATCGCCCTCCCGCAGGCCGCTCCGAGCTCCTCGCACCGGCGTGCAGGCGTCGTACCTCCCAAGCGCTCCGCCGGTCGCCACGCATCCAAAGTTCCAGCACCTGCGTATGAGCGGGGGACGCCAGCTGCGGATCGCGCCGGCGGTGGCACACTCGGCCTGACGGGCGCGGACGTGGTGTATGGGGTTCTTGCGCTCGGCGCGCTCGCGCTGACCGCGTTGCTGACGGTGCGCCTCGCCAGGCGCTCGGGCCGGGCTGAGGGCACGCAATAGGACACGGAGCGACTAAAGGGATGCCGACCAGCACCCGAGTAGGAACCTGAGGACGGATTCCGCCAGCAATGGATCGCGCGCGCATCACCCAACAGACGACTTCGAGCACGATCTCGCTTCGCAGCGAGCTGCTCCACGACTCCCCGGCGCCCCGGACGCTCTCGCGCGGCACCTTCCGCGGTCCGCTGCAGTGGGCCCTCGCGGGCTCCGGCTGGGGCGTCGTGCGGCCCGTCGGCGACTTCGTGATGGTGTGGATCGCACTGGTCGTCGCGCTTGGTGGTGTCTCGCCGCTCGTGCACATCGACGCGCAACGGGCGCCGCTGCTCCTGCTGCCCTTCACCGTCGTGGCGCTGTTCTGTGTCCGCGGCCTGTACCGCACGAAGATGAGCAGCCAGGTGCTCGACGGGATCGTGCCCGTGATCAGCGGCGTGTCGGTGGCTGCGACGGGGGTAGCGGTGTTCGGCTACCTCGCCAATGGAGCGCTGCCCGGCCAGTCCGATTGGATCGGCGCGTGGTTCTACAGCCTGCTCGGCGTCGGGCTCGACCGCACGCTGCTCTCGCTCGCCCAACGCCGGGCCCGGACGCAGCGCCTGATCGGCAAGCCCGTCCTGATCGTGGGTGCCGGTGTCGTCGGCGCGCAGGTCGCCCGGAGACTGGAGAACCACCCGGAGTACGGGCTCGCGCCGGTCGGTTTCCTCGACGAGGACCCTCGGTCGGTGGCGGAGGTCGGTGGCCGCGAGGTGCCCGTGCTCGGCACGATCGACGACCTCGAGGACGCGGTGGCGCGGACCGGCGTGCGCAATCTGATCGTCGCCTTCTCCTCGGTCGCCGACGCCCGTGTCAGCCGCCTGATCCCACGCTGCCA
>DASWFM010000174.1:0-3165 GCA_036394235.1 Solirubrobacteraceae bacterium
TCTTCTCGCAGGCCGCGCAGTGAGCGTGGTGGTCGGCGTGCCGGGCGCACTCCTCGGCGCAGGTCGTGCATACCCGGACGCAGGCTCGCAGAAGATGGTTGACCGCGAAGTGGTCCCATTGGGCGGGTCGCGAGAGGAACCGGGCTGTGGTGTCGCACAGATCTGCGCAGTTCAGGCAGAGCGCGATGCAGGTGCGCATCTCTGCGACGTCCGGCTCGACGAGATCGGCGTCTGCATCGGCGACACAAGCCTGCGAGCAGTCCAGGCAAGCATCGATCGCGGCCGCGACCTCAGCGACATCGAATGGGACGTCGATCGGCGAGGCGTCCAACATCTCTCGGGTGGTGGTCATGCTCCTACCTCCTCGATGGCGTGTTGGTCGCGCCAGGATAACCCTGAGCCGCACATCTTGGCAGCGAACCCCTAGCGAGCGCTCGGCGTGGCCTGCCCGAGGCCGGCGTGCTCGGGCCGCCAATTGCGCAGGAATTCCTCCGCGTCGCCGACCTCGAGGGGGCGGGCGAACAGGTAGCCCTGCCCGCTGTCGCAGTTCTCCTCCTGCAACAGCGTGAGCTCGTGGGCGCGCTCGATGCCCTCGGCGAGCGTCTCGATTGAGAGCGCCTTGCCGAGCTGCACGAGTGTGCGGATCAGCGTCTCGCCTTCGGGGTTCTCGGCGAGCTGCGTGAGGAAGGAGCGGTCGATCTTCAGCGCGTCGACCGGGAAGCGCTGTAAATGGGAGAGAGAGGAGTAGCCGGTGCCGAAGTCGTCGATCGCGATCCGTACGCCGAGATCCTTGATCGCCCGGAGACTCTCCGCCGTCTCCTCGGCGTTTCGCATCAGGGCCGTCTCCGTGATCTCCAAGGTCAGTGCAAGGGGGTCGAGTCCGCTCATCGCCAGCGCCGCCTCGACGACGCCGATGAGCTCGTCGCCGTCGAGCTGCCGCGCCGAGACGTTCACCGCGATCCCGACCGGGTAGCCGGCGTTGCGCCAGGCCGCGCTCTGCATGCAGGCCTGCTCGAGCACCCAGCTGCCGACATCGACGATCAAGCCGCTGTCCTCGAGGAGGGGAATGAAGTCGTTGGGCTGGACGACCCCTCTCGTAGGGCACCGCCAACGGATCAGCGCCTCCACGCCGGTCGGGATCATCCGGCGCAGGTCGAGCGTCGGCTGGTAGACGAGGAAGAACTCACCGCGATCGAGCGCCCCGCGGAGGTCGTTCTCGAGCGTCGCCTGACGCTGGGCCACGTCCTGCATTCCGGGCTCGAAGAGCACCCACCGGTCCTTGCCCTCGAGCTTTGCACGGTGCGATGCGATCTCTGCGTCGCTGAGCAGGTCCTCGGCGCTTGTGCAAGGGCTGGAGCTGACGCCGATGCTCGCCGTAACGGCGAGCTCGCTCGCGGCGACCGTGAACGGCGCCCGCAGCGCTTCCTGCAGTCGTTCCGCGATCAGCTGGGGGCCGGACGCGCCGGCGGCCTCTTCGGCGATTACGACGAACTCGTCGCCGCCGAGGCGCCCGAGCGCGTCGGCATCGCGGACGATGCCGTCGAGACGGGCCGCCACAGCCCGCAGCAGCTCGTCTCCGGCGGCGTGGCCGAGGGTGTCGTTGATCGTCGTGAAGTTGTCGAGGTTGAGGTGGAGGGCCGCGACGGCGCCCTTCCTGCGGCGCGCGCGGGTGAGCATCTGCTCGCCCCGGTCGAGGAGCAGCGTGCGGTTGGGCAGGTCCGTGAGCACGTCGTGTGTCGCGAGGTAGGCGAGCTGCTCACCGCGGTGGTGCAGCTCCTCGTCGATCTGCACGCGCTCCTGCTCGAAGACCTCGCACATCCGCACCAACGTCACGTCGAGCGTTGCCTGCGTCATCGAAAGCGCCCGGCGCCGCGCCCGGTCGGAGGCGCCGATCTCCGCGGCCGCCTCCCGCAGCACCTCGCCGACGGAATCCCGCCAGCGCAGGCAGCGCTTGGTCACCTCATCGAGCGGCGCGTCGCGGTGGGCGGCGAGCTGGCCGAAGAGCTCGAAGGCTTCGCTTGCCGCCTCGACTCCGTCCTCGGGCCGTCCGCCGGCCATCCAAGCTGCGACCGTCACAGTCGCAATCGTGCAGATCCGCTCGAGCCGCCCGTCGACGGGCGCCTGAATCTCGCCACCGGCCTCACGCGTGCGGGTAAGCACGCCCTCCAGCACGCGCTGCGCCCGCTCGTGCAGGATCGCGCCGAGCGCGCGGACCTCATCCTCGATCTCCGAACGTCCAGGGCTGGCGGCAGGCACGGGTCACCCGACTCGCGGTGTGAGGTGATCCAGCATCTCGACTTGGGCGTCGGCCAAAACCGAACCTCACTTGAGCTTTAGATGTGAACTTGCGCACCCGTAACCACCGTCAGAGCCAATGGTCGCGGGCCGGATCGCGCCTCACGTAGCGACCCTCCTCGGTCCGGCTCAACGCGCCGATCGCCTCCAGTTCGCCCAACGCAGCCATCACCTCGAGCGGCCTTCCTCGATCGGAGTATCCAGGCAGGCGACCCTCGGTGGCCGCCGCGGCGAGGCCCTCCGGCGTGTCGATGCCTGCGCCCACCAGCTCGAGCACTCCGCGCACGCGCGGAGGCAGACAGGGATCGGGTGCAATCGGCGCGGCGACGAGCGGTGATGCGCCCGCCTCGTAGAGAAGCTCGAGCACCTCGCTCGGTTCGCGGAGCAGCCGTGCGCCGCCGGCGAGGAGCCGGTGGGGTCCGCACGCCAGTGGGTTCGTGACCATCCCCGGCACCGCCCCGAGCGGCCCGCCGAGCCTCCCCGCCCACAGCTCGCGCTCCTCGCCGCGGGACTCGACGACGACCGTGGCCGCCCCGAGGCCCGTGACGATCCGTTCGCACGCGACCGGGCCCCACTTCCTCGCCGCGCTCCGCCACGGAAGCTCAGAGACGGCGCAGCCTCCGTCGAGCACGAGGCGCAGGGTGGCCTCCGCGCGGCCACGGACCGTGGCGAGCCCTTCGCCTAGAACGGCCAACGACGTCCCGGCCCGTGACGCCACGGCGTGGACGGCCCGGCCCAGCGGCCCCCTCACCCCCGCCACGATCGTGACTCCCGCCGCTGCAAGGCCGCGCGCCAAGCTCGCTGCCATCGCACGTCCGTAGTCGCTGGCCTCGGGCGCGTCGAGGAACGCTACTGCCGGACGCCCGATCA
>DASWFM010000175.1:0-2184 GCA_036394235.1 Solirubrobacteraceae bacterium
CCGCTGTGCGCGTGCACGGACTCACGGTCTGGTGTTGGCTCGCGTTTTCCGCCTTGGTTCTCGGGCTCCTTCTCGCCGCGATCCTGTTGGCCCCTTGGCGGCTCAGGTTCGCGGTGAATGCCAGGGAGCTTTATTCCGAGCTCTACCGGGAAGCCGCGGGTGAAGCGGAAAGTGGGAGTCTCGGCTGGCTCGCGTCCGCGGGATTCGGCTACGAGAGACTTCGAGCGAACAACGACGAGCGCGTGAGCCTTATGGCCCTCCTCTCGGGCGCGGTCGGAGTGCTGATGGTCGCCCAAACCCTCGCCTGGCTGGCGGCGCTCGCCTAGACTGAAGCCATGGCGCCGAAGCCACTACCGCCGGACCAGATCAAAACACCTCCGATCTCGATCGGGATCGAGGAGGGACGCGGCGGTTCTAAGCCGCGTCCGAAGCCACGCCCGTAGCTTCAACGGTGCCGGGAGCCGAGGTAGGCGCCCGTAGCGTGGGTTGAGTCGAGTGGAGCAAGGACGCAGCGAGCGAAGTGTGCTCTGCACACGAGCGAGCGAGGACACCGCTCCGCGAAGGCTCAAGCCGCGCTGCGGCTACTCGCGCTTGGCGATTGTCATTGCCAGCCCAACCCACACGAACACGCCGCCCGCGATGACGGCGCCGACGATCGTGAAGCCCAGGTTGCTGGTGGCGATGCCTTTGCCGACGGCGATCAGGGCGAAGATCAGGATCATCGCCGGCACGCCGAAAAGCTCCGTGTAGGGGCGCTCGTCCGGTAGGCGCTCGCTCTCTGGGCGCTCGGGCAACTCGGGAGGCTCGGTCGGGTCGTCGTATCCCATTAGATGATCTGCAGGGTCGTGGAATCAATCATCTCGGTCCGACACTACCTAGACGGTCGGCACCGGGGGGATCTGCGGCTCATCTGCGAGGTGGGTTGGCGAGAGCCCACCCCTGAAGGTTCGTACCGAAGGCACCAGGATCACCAGAACTGTGATCAGCAGGAAGATCGTTCCGGCGCCGTAGAGCGTCGTCGAGATGCCGGCGGCAACCGCGATCGGGCCGACGACGGCGAGCCCGACGGGCTTCAGGGCATAGGAGCCGACGGCGTCCCAGGAGGTCACACGTGACAGCTCGCCGGGAGGCACCGCCTGTTGCATCGCCGTGAACCAGATCGCGTTGAAGAACGTCGTTGTCACGCCCTCGATCACGGCGGTCACGAGGATCAGCCACAGGGCGCCCTTGGCGCCGAGCAGCAGGAGCGTGAGGGGCGTTCCGAAGAGGCCGATCGTGAATCCGGCTCGCAGTGGATAGGTCGGCCTCCAGCGGAGCGCCAGCAGGACGCCGAGCAGGGCGCCCACGCCGGTGGCTGTGCTGATCGCTGCCCAAGCGCCCGGGCCGCCGAGCGATCTTTCGGCGACCTCCGGGCCGAGCACGCTGAGGGTGCTGAAGCCGAAGGCGAATATGAGGGTGAAGTAGCCAACGCTCACGAGCAGCCAGGAACGCGACCTGAAGGCCTGCCAGCCGCCGCGAAGGTCCGCCAGGACGCTGGACGCCCGCTTGCCTGTGGTGGCTGGGACACGGACGACGGGGAGCACGGCCAGAAACGCCGCGCTGAGAACGAAGGTCCCGGCGTCAACGGCGATGCCCCAGCCGGGTCCGACTCCGACCACCAGCACTCCCGCGATCGCGGGGCCGAGGATCCAGGTCGCGTTTTCGCTGAGCCCGAGTAGCGCGTTGGCCTGTTGGAGCTCATCGTCGGCGACGACCTGCGGCACCACCCCGTTCGCGGCCGGCGTGAAGAAGCCGTCCGCGATGCCGTAGACGGCCTGTAGTGCCGCGAGCTGCCAGATCTCGGCGCCGCCGGCGAGGATCAGCGCGGCGGTGCCTCCCTGCGCCCCGAAGCGGACGAGGTCGGATGCGAGCATGACCCTCTGGCGCGGCAGGCGGTCCGCCCAGACACCCCCGATCAGCACGAACAGCACGAGCGGCACGGTCTGCGCGGCCAGCACGATGCCGAGATCACTGGGCGAATGTGTGAGGTGAAGGACGGCGAACACGAGCGCCACCGGAACCAGGCCATCGCCGAACGAGGAGATGGCACGGCCTGTGAACAGGAGCCGGAACGAGCGGTTCCGGAGCGGCCCGAGCTTCATCGGTTCAGCCTATTGACGCCTTCGGGCGTGCGCCGGCCGTGCG
>DASWFM010000176.1:0-22576 GCA_036394235.1 Solirubrobacteraceae bacterium
GTGGGTGCGCGGCTGCAGGAGCTGGGTGAGCGCGGACAGGTGATCTGCATCACGCACCTGCCGCAGATCGCCTCCCTGGGCTCGCGCCACTTCTCGATCGTGAAGGACACAGCCGCGGACCCCACGCGGGCCTCCGTCGTCCAGCTGGCCGAGGCCGAGGTCGTATCGGAGCTCGTACGGATGCTGGGTGCCGACGGAGACGACGGCGCCGCCCGCCGGCACGCTCGCGACCTGCTCGTGCCCAGCAGGGTTCGCCGGGCGGCCTAGGGAAGGCCGCTGAGGCACGCTTCAAGTGGGCGATTCGCCCGGCCCGGCGGGTGCGCCCGGGCCCCGCGGGCAGTACCCTCGGCAGGGATGGCAGCGACCAGACCGAGCCCTCCGGGGCCCCGTGACGCGACCGCCGCCGTCGTGGCGGACGGGCAGCCCTCGATCGCTTTCGCCGTGGCCGGTCCGGTGCGGCCCGGGCGGCGCACGAAGCTGCTCGTCAAGCATCTCGTTCCCGGCGACATCGCGCTCGTCGACCACCTCGACATCGACAGGGTGTCCGCCGAGGAGCTGATCGCCGCCGAGGTCGTCGCGGTGCTCAACTGCCGGCCCTCATCGGGCGGCACCTATCCGAACCTCGGCCCGCTGCTGCTCGTCGAAGCCGGCATCACCCTGGTGGACCTGCCCAACGACGCCCTCTTTGGCCTCGTCTCCGACGGCGACCCGCTGGTCGTGCGCCACGTCGAGCGGCCCGACGGTGGCCTCGTCGCTGAGGTGCTCCGTCGCGGAGCCCTGCTCGCCGGCGGCGAGATCCTCGATGAGCGCCGTGTGCGGGCCGAGACGGAGGCGCGCCGCCTCGAGGTGGGGGAGGCGCTCGAGCGCTTCGCCCACAACACGATCGAGCACATGCGCGAGGAGCGCGAACTCCTCACCGGCCGCATCCAGCTGCCGCGCTTCCAGACCGACTTCCGCGACCGCTCGACGCTGCTCGTCGTGCGCGGCGTCGAGCACCAGCGTGACCTGCGGGCCCTGCGCCCCTTCATCCGCGACAAGCGCCCGCTGATCGTCGCCGTCGACGGCGGCGCCGACGCCGTCCTCGAGGCCGGCCTGACGCCCGACATGATCGTCGGCGACATGGACTCCGCCGGCGAGCAGGCGTTGCGCTGTGGCGCGGAGCTCGTCGTGCACTCCTACCCCGACGGCCGCGCCCCCGGCCGCCATCGACTCGAGGAGCTCGGCCTCCCCTTCAAGCTCGTCCCCGCTCCCGGCACCAGCCAGGACGTGGGGATGCTGATCGCCGCCGAGAAGGGCGCTCGGCTGATCGTCTCCGTCGGCTCCCAGTTCAACCTCGTCGAGTTCCTCGACCGGAACCGCAAAGGCATGTCCTCGACCTTCCTCACCCGCCTGCGCGTCGGCGAGATCCTCGTCGACGCCAAGGGCGTCAGCCGCCTCTACCAGCCGCGCCCGGGCCTCACCCCGCTGCTCGTCGTGATCGCCGCGGGAGTTCTGGCGATGGTCGCCGTGATCTGGACGACGCCGGCGCTGCGCGACGTGGCCGAACTGATCTGGCTCAAGATCCAGATCCTGTTCGGCGCCAGCGGCTGACCGGTGCGCGGCGCCCGCTGAGAGATGTTCGATTACCGCTACCACGCGCTGTCCCTCGCCGCCGTCCTCTTCGCGCTCGCCCTCGGCGTCCTGATCGGCGTAGCAATCGGCGATACGAACCTCGTGTCCTCCGCCAAGAGCGGCATCGTCCACAACCTCAACTCCGAAGTGAGCGAAGCGCGAACCCAGGCCGAGCACCTCCAGGACCGGCTGACCAACGAGGAAGCCTTCGCCAAGAACCTCTATCCGCTCGCCGTCCACGAACTCCTCAACGGCCGCTCGATCGGCCTCGTGTTCCTCGGCGAACCCTCCGACCAGGTCAACTCGCTGGTGCGGGCCGCCGTCACGCAGGGCAACGGCACGCTCGCCACGGTCGTCGCCGTGCGCCTGCCGCTCAACCTCCCGGCGATCGACCGCGAGGCCGCGGGGACCCACTACAGCGCGCTTCAGAGCTCGCCGCAGCTGCTCGAAAGCTTCGGCCGGCTCGTCGGCCGCCAGCTCGTGAGCGGCGGCCAGCTCGTCGACAAGGAGCTCCTCAGCCGCGTCCGCGGCAGCCTGCTGAGCGCCTTCGACGGCCAGCTCACCCACCTCGAAGGGCTCGTCGTCGCCCGCACCGGCGCGGGCAAAGCGAGCGCCGAAACGGCCGAAGCCGACACGCGCTTCGAAGACGGCCTGCTCGCGGGGGCCACGGCCGTGGGCGTGCCCGCCGTGGGCGTCGAGCTGACCGCAACCGAACCCTCCCAGGTGCCGTGGTTCAAGGGCCGCAAGATCTCCTCCGTGGACGACCTCGACGCACCCGCCGGCCAGGCCGCACTGCTCTACGCGCTGGCCGGAAACCCCGGCGCGTTCGGTGTCAAGTCCACCGCCGACTCACTGCTGCCGAGCGTCACCGCGAGCGGCTCCGGGCCCTAGATGGGCGATCGCTCGCACGTCCGTGCCCGGCGGTAGGTTCCGGCGGTGCACGCGCTCCCGTCCCTCTTGGCCCTCCTGACCGCCGCCGCGCTGGCCCCGCCGCTGCTCCGGCTCCTGCGCGAGGGGGGCCACACGCGACCCAACTACCGGGGCCGGCCGCTTCCCTTCCCGCTCGGCGTCCTGATCCCGGCCGCCGCCGTGCTCGCGCTGGTGCCCCTGACGCTGATCGCGCGCCTCGCCCCGGCCGCGCTGTTTCACCCGGAGATCGTCCCGATCTTGGTCTATGCGCTCGGCGTGGCGCTGCTCGGGCTGATCGACGACACCCTGGGGGCCGATCAGGGCAGCCGGCGCCCCGCGGTCCCCGCGGTCCCGGGACGGCCGGCCACGCGCGGCTGGCGCGGTCACGGCTCCGCGATCGTCAGGGGGGAGTTCTCGACCGGCGCGCTGAAGGCGGCCGGTTCGCTCGGTCTGGCGCTGCTCGCGATGGACCAACTCGGCCTCTCCGACGCGCGGTGGCTGCTCGCGGCAGGGGTGCTGGTACTGGCGACCAACGCCTTCAACCTGCTCGACCTGCGGCCGGGGCGGTCCCCCAAGGCCTTCGTGCTGCTCGGCGCCGCGCTCACGATCGGCGCGGGCGTGAGGCCGCTTTGGGCGCTCGGGCTGCTCGCGGCGCCGGCCCTCGTGGCCGGAGCCTACGACCTGCGCGAGCGGGCGATGCTCGGCGACACGGGATCGAACCTGCTCGGCGCCCTCGCGGGACTGTGGCTGGTGCTGACGCTGTCCGGCACCGGGCAGCTGATTGCCCTCGGCCTACTGGCCGCGATCACCGTCTACGGCGAGCTCCGATCGATCTCCGGGCTGATCGAAAGGACTCCGGGGCTGCGCGAACTAGACTCTTGGGGCAGGCCCTCATGACCTCGCATTTCGACCGCCCCGCGCAGCCGCCAACGAACACCCGGTTCATCTTCGTGACCGGCGGCGTCGTCTCCTCGCTGGGCAAGGGCATCGCCGCCGCCTCGATCGGGCGGCTGCTGGTCTCACGCGGCCTGACCGTCGGGCTGCAGAAGTTCGACCCTTACATCAACATCGACCCGGGCACGATGTCGCCCTACCAGCACGGCGAGGTGTTCGTCACGGAGGACGGCGCCGAGACGGACCTCGACCTCGGCCACTACGAGCGCTTCACCGACGCCAACACGAGCCGCGCCTCGAACGTCACGGCCGGGGGCATCTACAACACGGTGATCAGGCGCGAGCGCCGCGGCGACTACCTCGGCGGCACCGTCCAGGTGGTGCCGCACATCACCGATGAGATCAAGCAGCGCATCTCGCTGATCGCGGAGTCCAGCGACGTCGACTTCGTGATCACCGAGATCGGCGGCACGGTCGGCGACATCGAGTCGCTTCCCTTCCTCGAGGCGATCCGCCAGTTCCCCGTCGACGTGGGACGGCGGCGCTGCCTGTTCATCCACCTCACCCTCGTTCCCTACATCGGCCACGCCGGCGAGCTCAAGACCAAGCCGACCCAGCACTCCGTCAACGAGCTGCGCCGCATCGGCATCGCCCCCGACATGCTGATGTGCCGCTCGGAGAGCCCGCTGTCGATGGAGATCCGCCGCAAGATCGCGCTGTTCGCGAGCCTCGGGTCGGAGGCGATCGTCTCGGCCTGCGACGTCGACAACATCTACAAGGTGCCGCTGACCTTCCAGGAGCAGGGCGTCGACGAGTTCATCCTCGAGCATTTCGGCATCGACGCGCCCGACGCCGACCTCGAGCGCTGGAAGGAGCCGATCGAACGCTCCGCGCAGGCCACCAGCACCGTCAGGATCGGCCTCGTCGGCAAGTACGTGCAGCTCGAGGACGCCTACCTGTCGGTCTCCGAAGCGCTGCGCCACGCCGCCTCGCTGCAGGACTCCCGCGTGGAGATCGATTGGATCGACTCCGAGCAGCTGCTCGACCCGGCGCAGGCGGCCGAGCGCCTGCAGGGGCTCGACGGCATCCTGATCCCGGGCGGATTCGGCGGGCGGGGCTGGGAGGGCAAGATCCACGCCGCGCAGGTCGCGCGCGAACAGAGCATCCCGTACCTGGGAATCTGTCTCGGCATGCACGTCGCGGTCAGCGAGTTCGCCCGCAACGTGGTCGGCCTGGAGGGCGCCAACTCGACGGAGATGGACCCGGAGACCCCCCATCCGGTGATCGACCTGCTGCCCGAGCAGAAGGAGGTCGCCGACCTCGGCGGCACGATGCGCCTCGGCGCGGACCCGATCAAGCTGCACGAGGACACACGCGTGCGGGAGGTCTACGGGGAGGCCGTGATCTACGAGCGTCACCGCCACCGCTACGAGGTCAACAACCTGCTGCGCAAGAAGCTCCAGAAAGCCGGCCTCGGGATCTCGGGGACCTCGCCGGACGAGCGCCTCGTCGAGGTCGTGGAGCTCGCCGACCATCCCTTCTACGTAGCCTCGCAGTTCCACCCGGAGTTCAAGTCGCGCCCCGAGCGTCCGGCGCCGTTGTTCCGCGAGTTCGTCGCCGCGGCGCTCGCCCGGGCATCGGAGCGCGAGGAGGTGCGGGTCTCCGACACCCGCGCATCGGCCGGCCTCGCCGGCGAGCCCTCCGCCCGGCCGTGAGCGCAGCCGCGGAGGGCGCCCTCTCCGGCGGCACGCTGGAGCAGCGCTACCTCCAGTCGATCTTCGCCGAGCTCTGCGCGATCGACAGCCCCTCGCTGCACGAGCGCGCCTGCGGCGAGCGGGTGATCGAGGAGCTCCGCAAGCTCGGCCTCGAGGTCGCCGAGGACGCCGCCGGTGAGGCGATCGGCTCGAACTGCGGCAACCTCCTCGCGCGGCTGCCGGGCGGCACGGCAAGCGGGCGCTCGGTGCTGCTCTGCGCCCACCTCGACACGGTCCCGGCCGTCGCGCCGATCGAGCCTGTGCTCGAGGAGGGGTACTGGGAGAGCGCCAACGAAGGCATCCTCGGCGCCGACAACAAGGCCGCGATCGCCGTGCTGCTCGCGCTCGCCCGGGAGGTCCACCGCGAGGGCGCGCCCGTCGACCTCGAGCTGCTGTTCACGGTCGGCGAGGAGATCTCGCTCGCCGGCGCCGCGCAGTTCGATCCCTCGACACTTCAGAGCGAGTACGGCTACGTCTTCGACCACGCCTCGCCGATCGGCGAGGTGGTGATCGACTCGCCCTGCCACTTCCGCGTCGAGGCACGCTTCCGGGGGGCGGCGGCCCACGCCGGCATCCGCCCGCAGGACGGCCGCTCGGCGATCCTCGCGGCGAGCCGCGCGATCGCCTCGCTGCGCCACGGCCTGATCGAGGGTGAGGGCACGGTCAACGTCGGCATGATCGAGGGGGGCACCGCGACCAACGTCGTGCCGGAACGCTGTGAGTTGGTGGCTGAGGTGCGCGGCCTCGACGACCCCCGCGGTGAGGCTCTCGTCGCCGAGCTGGTCGACCGCATCCACGAGGCCGCCAACCGTCCCGACTGCGACTGCGATGTGGACGTGGCCGTGCGCCGGACCTTCTCCGGTTACCGCCTGTCGCCCTCGGCGCCGTCCGTCCGTGCCGCCGAGGCGGCGCTTCGTTCCCGGGGGTACGAGCCGGTGCGCATCTCGAGCGGCGGCGGCTCCGACGCCAACGCGCTGATCGCGGCAGGCTTCCAGACGGTCAATCTCGCCAACGGCACGGAGCGAAACCACGAGCCCGGCGAGCGTGTCGCGGCAGCGGCTCTCGAGGAGATGCTGGCGGTCGCCCGGGCTCTGCTCGACGAGGTCGCAGCGCTCGCGCCCGACGCCGCGCTGTAGCTTCCAGCCGGGATGCTCAAGCTACGCCGCGCAACCGTGCTCGAGGCCGATCCGCCGCCGGCCGAGGGCCCCGGCGGCGAGCAGCGGCTGAGCGTCGCGCTGGACGGCGGCGAGCCGGCGCCGCCGCGCGCGGCGATCGCCGACACGTCGCTGGTCGGCCCCTGCCGGGCCGGCGATGAGGTCGTCGTGAACGTCGAGGCACAGGACCTCGGCCTCGGCTCGGGCGGCTTCGACGTCGTCCACGTGAACCTCACCCGCGGCCTCCAGGCGCCCGGGGCGGAGGACCGCGATGTGATGAAGCTGAACTACACGAGCCTCCAGCACACGGTCTCGCAGGTAGAGCGCGACAGCGAGCTGCACGTGCCGCTCGGGCGCCCCGTGGCCGTCCTCGCGCTCCACGGGCAGCTCGCCGCCGTCGCCTGGTCGTTCGCGCGCCGCATCCCGGGCGGGCGGCTCGGCTACGTGCAGACCGCGGGCGGGGCGCTCCCGGGCGGGCACTCCCGGACCGTCGCGGCGCTGCGCGAGGGGGGCCTGCTGGCAGGGCACGTCACCGCCGGTGCTGCCTTCGGCGGGGAACAGGAGGCGGTGACCCTTGCCGGCGCGCTGCACCACGGCTTCGCCGAGCTCGGCTGGGACGCGGCAGTGTGCGGGCCTGGGCCGGGGATCGTCGGCTCGGCCTCTCGCCTCGGCCACGGCGGCATGGTGGCCCTCGACAGCGCCCACGTCGCGCTCGCGCTCGGCTGCCCGACGCTGCTCGTCGCCAGGATGTCCTCCGGCGACGGACGGGCCCGCCACCGCGGCATCTCTCACCACACCATCACCGTGCTCGACCTGCTGCTGGAGCCCGTGAGCGTCGCGCTGCCCGCGGGGATGCGCTCGCCGGTCGGCTCGGAGCTGCGGGCCGGTCTCGGCGCCGTCTTCGGCGAGGCCGCCGCGAGCCGTCCGGCGCTGCCGCTCGAGGCCGACCGCCCGGCACGGATCACCCGTCACGACTGGCGTCGCGCGGAGGTTGACCTGCCGGCCTTCGCCGGCAGCGGGTTGTGCGGCGAGACGATGGGCCGAGGCCTCACCGAGGACCCTGTGTTCTTCGGCGCCGCGCTGGCCGGCGGCACCGCCCTCGGCGAGCTCGCGGACGTCGCGACGGCCGGGGGCGAGAAAGCGTCACCCGGCGCCGGCGAGGCGCACAGGAACGGAGCAGAGCGGCCGAGCGTCGCCGAGGACGGCGGCAGCGAGGCGGCGTGAGCGACGCGCCGGGACTGCGGGGCGGTTCGCCCAGGGACTTCGAGGAGCTGGGCGGGGAGACGGTCTACGAGGGACGGCTGGTCGACGTGCGGATCGAGCGCTTCCGCCACGCCGACGGCGAAGTCGTCACGCGCGAGATCGTCCGCCACGCGGGGGCCGTGGGGATGCTGGCCTACGACGAGGAGGTCGTGTGGCTCGTGCGCCGGCCCCGCGAGGCGGTCGGTGAGCCGGACCTGCTCGAGATCCCGGCCGGGCGCCTCGACAAGCAGGGGGAGGAGCCGCTCGCGGCGGCCCAACGCGAGCTCGCCGAGGAGATCGGCCGCGGCGCCGATCGGTGGGAGCCGATCGTGACCTACTACACGGGCGCCGGCTTCACCGACGAGCGGGTCCACCTGTTCGCGGCCACCGGACTTCACGAGGCGAGCGCCGACAGCGGCGAGGAGGAGCGGATCGAGGTCGTCCGCTGGCCGCTCGCGGATCTCGACGGGGCCCTGCGCGAATGCCGCGATGCGAAGACCTTGATCGCCCTGTTCTGGCTGGCCCGTCGCCTGAACGGCTGATTGCACCGCCAAGGAGCGGGCCTCGATGCCGCGAAGCTCTCCGCATGGCCCACCCCGATACGGTCGCTCCGCAGTTCCGGAGCGCCGCCGCCGCGCCGCCGCGGCCGGGGCGCGAGGACGGCGGCAGCTCCCGCGTCGGCTCCGGCGGCGAGGACGTCGAGCGGTTGATAGGCGACTTCCTCGCCTACCTCGATCTCGAGCGGGGGCTGTCCCGCAACACGATCGAGGCCTACCGCTCGGACCTGCAGCAGTACTCCTCCTACCTCGCCCGTCACGGCCTCAGCGTGCAGGGCGCCCGCCACGCCGACCTGGCGGACTTCCTCGACGAGCTGGCCCAGGGCCACGCCGGCCGCCCGCCGGTCGCGCCTGCGACGCTCGGGCGAAAGGTCGCCTGCCTGCGCTCCTTCTACCGTCACCTGCGCCTCGAGGAGACGATCGTCCACGACCCGACCGCCGACCTGCACGGGCCGCGCAAGCCACAGCGGCTGCCGCGGGTCCTGTCCCGCGAGGAGGTCCGACGGCTGCTCGAGCAGCCGCGCGGCTCGGCGCCGCTGGCGATTCGCGACCGGGCGCTGCTCGAGGTGATGTACGCGTGCGGGCTGCGCGCCTCGGAGGCCGTCGCCCTCGAGCTGGGCGACCTGGACCTCGAGGAGGGTCTGCTTCGCGCCCGCGGCAAGGGCGCCAAGGAGCGGATCGTGCCGGTCGGGCGCCAGGCGCTCGCGGCGCTGTCGGTGTATCTGCGCAGCGGGCGCCCGGAGCTCGTGGCCAACCGCGTCCAGACCCGGCTGCTCGTCAACCACCGCGGCAGCGAGCTGACCCGCCAGGGCCTCTACAAGATCGTCCAGGGCCACGCCAGGCGCGCGGGACTGCAGGAGAAGATGAGCCCCCACACGCTGCGCCACACCTTCGCCACGCACCTGCTGGCCGGCGGCTGCGACCTGCGCTCGCTGCAGGAGATGCTCGGCCACGCCGACCTCGCAACGACGCAGGTCTACACCCACCTGTCGGCCGACCGCCTGAAGGACGCCTACTTCGGGGCGCACCCCCGGGCTGCGCGGGACGGCGCAGCGGCAGGAGCGGCGGACGAGCTCGGTTCACGCTAGACATGGGGCATGAGCAGTGCCCGATCCAGGCGAGCCTTCGTGCTCGTGATCGACGCCTGCGGCGCGGGAGCGCTGCCGGACGCAGCCGCCTACGGCGATGAGGGCACCTGCACGCTGACCCATCTCGCCGAGGCTCACGGCGGTCTCGAGCTGCCGCTGATGGAGAGCCTCGGGCTCGGCTCGATCGTGCCGGTGGCCGGCGTCGCCCCGGCTGCGGACCCCGCGATCCACGGACGCCTCGCGCCGATCGGGCCCGGCAAGGACTCGATCACCGGCCACTGGGAGCTGATGGGGGTGACGTTGGCCTCGCCGCTGCCGGCCTACCCGCTTGGGTTCCCCGACCAGCTCGTCGCGCGCCTGGAAGCGGCGATCGGGCACGCGCTGATCTGCAACCGCGCCGACGACGGCCTGCGCGCGATCCACGAGTTCGGCGCCGAGCACCTGGAGGGCGGCGGGCTGATCCTCTACACCTCCCAGGACTCCGTGCTCCAACTCGCCGCTCACGACGAGCGACTCACAGCCGTGGAGCTGTATGAAGCATGCCGGCGAGCGCGGGAAGTGATGGCGGGACCCAATGCCGTGGGACGGGTGATCGCGCGGCCCTTCGCGGGGAAGCCGGGCAGCTTCGCGCGCACGCCCGGCCGCCGCGACTTCGCGCTGGCGCCGCCGGGGCCGAGCTACCTGAAGGAGCTCTGCGCGACGGGCGCGAGCGTGATCGGCGTGGGCAAGATCGACGAC
Source organism: Solirubrobacteraceae bacterium (assembly GCA_036394235.1). GTDB lineage: Bacteria > Actinomycetota > Thermoleophilia > Solirubrobacterales > Solirubrobacteraceae > Palsa-744. The sequence goes on from DASWFM010000176.1 coordinate 9,948, forward strand.
CTGTTCGCCGGGCGCGGCCTGACGGCGTCGCTGCCGGGGTCCACGAACGAGCAGGCCCTCGACGCCGTGGCGATGCTCGCCGCAGACCTCGATGGAGACCCGCCCGCCCTCGTGTTCGCCAACCTGATCGAGACCGACCAGGTATACGGGCACCGCAAGGACGTCGCGGGCTTCGCACGGGCGCTCAACGTGATCGATACGCGGCTCTGCGCGCTGGCGGGCGGCCTGCGCGAGGGAGACCTGCTGATCGTGACGGCCGACCACGGCGTCGACCCGATGCATCCAGGCACAGACCACACGCGTGAGTACGCCCCTCTGCTCGCGATCACGGGCGCGATGGCGCGCGAGCGCGCCGCCGGTGGGCGCCAGGGCGGCTCGCGCCACGATGGGCTGATGGCCGATGTCGGCGCGACGGTGCTTCGGTGGCTCACCGGCGAGGCCGCGGAGCGGCTGCCCGGCGAGCCGTTCCTAAGCTGATTCGATGCCCGAGCTACCCGAGGTCGAGACGATCCGCCGCCAGCTCGCGCCGCTCGTGGAGGGCCGGCGCATCGCGAGCGTCGAGGTGCTCGATCCGCGCTGGTCGCGGCCGCTCGCCCCCGCGGAGCTCGAGGACGCGCTGCGCGGTCGCCGCGTCGAGTCGCTCGGGCGCCGCGGCAAGTACCTGCTGTGGAACCTGAGCGGCGATGTGCATCTCGCCCAACATCTGCGCATGACCGGCTCGGTGCTCGCCGAGCCCGAGGGCGATCCGCCGCACACGCGTGTTCGCCTGCTGCTCGGGCGCCGGAGCGGCGAGGGCGAGGTGCGGCTCGCGATCACCGACCCGCGGCGCTTCGGCACCGGCGAGCTGCTGCTCGGCTCGGATGCGCTGACGGCCTTCCTCGACGCCCGCCTCGGGCGCGAGCCTTTCGACGAGGGCTTCACCGCCGACTACCTGCGGAGCGTGATGAAGGGACGGACGGCGCCGATCAAGGCGATGCTGCTCGACCAGCGCCGGCTCGCGGGCGTCGGCAACATCTATGCCGACGAGGCGCTGTGGATGGCGAAAATCCATCCGTTGCGGGCGGCCGGGTCCTTGCGAGCGGTTCAGTACGAGGCGCTGCGCGAGGGCGTGATCGCGGCGCTGCAGGCCGGCATCGACGCGCGCGGGGCGAGCATCGACGACTTCCGGCACATCGACGGCGTGCGAGGCTCGTTCCAGGACCGCTTCCTCGTGCACCTGCGCGAGGGCGAGCCCTGCGTGCGCTGCGGCACGCCGATCCGCAAGATCGTCGTCGCGGGGCGCGGAACCTACGTCTGCGAGCACTGCCAGCCGCGCCCGCGGCGGCGGGCGGTCAGGCCGCGTCCAGGAGCTCGTCCAGGCGGCCGTCCTGCTCGGCCTCGAGCAGCTCCTTGAAGCCCCCCACGAGGCGCCCGTCCACGACGATCTGCGGGAAGCTCATCATCCCCGTCCTCTGGACCAGCTCGAGCCGCCCGTCGGGGTCCTTCGAGAGGTTGACCTCGGCGTAGTCGACGCCGCGCGCCTGCAGCATGCCCTTCGCCCGAGAGCAGAAGGAGCACGGGTCCGCCGTGTAAACCACGACCCTTGCGGTAGAGCTTTCCATTACTTCACAAAGTATAGGTGGGCTCGGGCGCTCAGGACCATGGTCCGGGTGCGCTCCTAGACTGAGGCAGGCGATGCCTGGGCCCGTCAAGACCGAAGCGGTCGTCCTGCGCTCTATGCGCTACGGCGAGGCCGACCGCATCCTGCACCTGTACACGCCTGCACGAGGCCGGATCGGCGCGATCGCGAAGGGGGTGCGACGGGCGCGAAGCCGCTTCGGAGGGCGGCTGGAGCCGTTCTTCCGCATCCATGCCGAGCTGCACGAAGGGCGGGGAGAGCTGCTGACGGTGACGGGAGCCCAGACGGTCGACGCATACCCGCGCCTGCGAGGTGACGCGCGCGCCCTCGATGCCGCCGCTCGGGCCTGCGATGCGGTGGGCAGGCTGTTCGAGACGAACGAGCCTCACCCCGGGGTCTTCAACCTGCTGTGCCGCCAGCTGGCGCTGCTCGACGTGCAGGCCGAGGGCGGTGGGGGCGCCGCCGCCGGCCGGGCGGGCTCGCTGAGCTTCCGGCTGAAGCTGCTGCTGGCAGCCGGGCTCGCGCCACAGCTCGGCGCGTGCGCGAGCTGCGGGGAGCCGGAACATCTCGTCGGCTTCTCGGGCGCCGCCGGAGGGGTCGTGTGCGCCGCCTGCGAGGCCGGGTCCTTCCCGCTCGGCGCGGAGGCCTACGACTTCATGACCGAGGCGCTCGGCAGGCCGCTTCACGAGGCCCCGCAGGCGGGAGAGCAGGCGCTCGGGCAGGTCGAACGGGCCGTGGCGACGACACTCGAGCATCACGCGCACCTGCGGCTGATGCCGGCGTTCGCCGCTGCGTGACCGCGGCGCGGATAAGGTTCGTCCATGGACGAGGGCCAGCCGATCGCATATCCGGTGTTGGGGAAAGGCGTGCCCGTCGTGAGCAGCGACGGCGAGGAGGTCGGCAAGGTCCATCACGTCATCGCGGCCACAGAACAGGACATCTTTCATGGCCTGGTGATCGCCTCGCCGCGCCTGGGCAGGCGCTTCGTGCCGGCCGAGGACGTGGCCTCGCTGCACGAGCGCGGCGTGGACCTGCGGATCCCGGCGTCGGCCGTCGCGGAGCTGCCGGTGCCGGGCGGGGCCGCGCCCGAATACCGCGAGGATCCGGCCGAGTCCAAATGGGAGCACTGGACGCGCCGGCTGACGCTGCGCAAAGACTGGAAAAAACAGGGGGGCTAGCCCGGGCGCCGGCCGCGGCCGGTGCGAGAATCGGGCTGTGAGCCCGGCAGGAGCCCAGACCGTCGCAGATGAGTTCGCGGAGCGAGTCCGCGAGCAGGAGGAGCGTCTGCTCATGCCGCTCGCCGCGCGCTCCTACCCGGCGCGGCGGGCCCATCCCGAGAAAGATTCGCGGCTGCGGACGCCCTTCCAGCGCGACCGCGACCGGATCGTCCACAGCAAGGCGTTCCGGCGGCTGACACACAAGACGCAGGTGTTCGTCTCGCCGCGCGGTGACCACTACCGGACGCGGCTCACACACACGCTGGAGGTGACGACGATCTCGCGGACGGTCGCCCGGGCGCTGCGGCTGAACGAGGACCTTGTCGAGGCGATCGGGCTCGGCCACGACCTCGGCCACCCGCCCTTCGGACATCTCGGCGAGGAGGTGCTCGACCAGTGCCTGCAGGAGCGCTTCGGCCTGTCGTTCCGTCACTACGAGCACTCGCTTCGCGTCGTCGAGCGCCTGGAAGCGCCGCCGAGCTCGCTGCGCGATCAGATCGCGGGAGGGCTGAACCTGACAGAGGAGGTGCGCGAAGGGATCGTGCGGCACTCGAGCAGGGCTGAGCCGCCGGCGACGCTCGAGGGGCAGATCGTGAGAGTGATCGACCGCGTGGCCTACATCAACCACGACATCGACGACGCGGTCCGGGCGGGGCTGCTGAGCGAGGGCGAGCTGCCGGCGGAGCCGATCGAGGTGCTCGGCCGCAGCGGCTCGGCGCGGATCGACGCGCTGGTGCGCGACATGGTCGAGCATTCCGAGCGCGCCGGTCGGATCGTTCAGGGCGCCGAGGCAGGCCCGGCGATGGCTGCGCTGCGGGATTTCATGTTCGAGCGGATCTACCTGGGGCCGCCTGTACGCGCGGAGCGGGAGAAGATCGCCGCCGTGCTGCGCAGGCTGTTCGAGCACTACGTCGAGCATCCCGAGTTGCTGCCCGGCGGCGAGGCCGGAACGGGAGCATCGGCCGCGTCGGGGGCCGGCGAGGGCGAGGAGGAGCTCGCCCAGCGGGTGACCGACTACCTGGCGGGGATGACCGACCGCTACTGCATCCGGGAGTACACCGAGCTCCAGGTGCCGCGGGCGTTCGCCCGCTAGCGTTGCCGCCGTGGCGCTCTACAAGAAGGAGTCCAAGGACAAGGTCCGCGATGCGGTCGACTTCGTGGAGCTCGTCTCGGCCCGCACCGAGCTGCGCCGCGCGGGGCCTGCACGCTACGAGGGGCTGTGTCCGTTCCACGACGAGCGGACGCCGTCGTTCGGCATAGATCCGACGCAGAAGGTCTACTACTGCTTCGGCTGCCAGGCCTCGGGCGACCTGTTCACGTTCGTGCAGGAGACCGAGGGGGTCGACTTCCGTGGCGCGCTCGAGCTGCTGGGGGAGCGCTACGGGATCGAGCTCGAACGTGAGGAGGAGGATCCGCAGGAGGCGGAGCGCCGCAAGAAGCGCGAGCGGCTGCTCGAGTTGCTGTCGCGGACGGCCGGCTACTACGAGCGCTACCTGTGGGAGTCCTCGGAGGCCGAGAAGGCGCGGGAGTACCTGCTCGGGCGGGGCCTGGGCGAGGAGATGTTGCGCGAGTTCCGTGTCGGCTATGCGCCCAGCGCGTGGGACAAAGTGATGGTCGCCTCCCGGCGCGGCGGCTACACAAACCGTGAGATCTACGACGCGGGTCTCGTGCAGCGTTCCCAGAACGGGATGCTCTACGACCGGTTCCGCTCGCGGATCATGTTCCCGCTCGCGGACATCCGCGGACGGGTGCTGGGATTCGGGGCGCGGGCGATGGACGCCGGCGGTGCGGATCAGGGCAGGCCCGGCCGCGGCGACGGCGGCGGAGGGCGGCGGCCGAAGTACCTGAACACCTCCGACAACGACGTCTACCACAAGGGCATGCACCTCTACGGCGCGGACCTGGCGCGCGCCCACGCCGCGCGGGCGGGGCAGGTGATCCTCTCCGAGGGCTACACCGACGTGATCGCGCTGCACCAGGCTGGGATGCGCAACGCGGTCGGCCTGATGGGCACGGCGCTCACCTCCGAGCAGGTCGGGGAGCTCGCGCGGATGGCCCAGACGGTGCTGCTGGCGCTCGATGCGGACACCGCCGGTCAGGAGGCGATGCTGCGCGCCTCGACGCTCGCGGCGAAGCGCAAGCTCGAGCTGCGCGTGGTCGCGCTGCCCGAGGGCGCGGACCCGGCCGAGGTGATCCAGCGCGACGGCCCCGAGGCGATCGCTACGTCGGTGGAGCGCTCGGTTCCGTTCGTGCGGTTCCGGGTCGAGCGGGCGCTGGCGGCGGGGGAGACCGGGAGTCCCGAGGGGCGCGACAGGATCGTCGAGGAGCTGCGGCCGGTCTTCGCCACGCTGCCGCCGAGCGCGATGCGGATGGAGCTGATGCGGCTCGTCTCGGGCCGGCTGGCGTTGCCCGAGAGCCTCGCGGAGCAGCTGCTGGCCGGCGGCGGCGAGCGTTCCGCGAACGGGGGCGGCAGGACGGTCCCGAAGGGTCGTGGAGCCGGCGGAGATGGCATGGGGCGGGGGGGCGCATCGCGAGGCATGGGACGGGAGGGCAGCGTCTCCCGGCGGGAGGACACCGAGCGGGCCTTCCTCGCGCTCTGCATCGCGGCGCCCGAGGAGGGCGCCGCCGCGCTGAGGCCGCTCGACATCGAGCAGGATTTCTCGAGCGAGCTGCTGCGGCGGGCGGCGCTGCACCTGCGCGAGGGCGAGCTCGCCTCGCCGATGACCCAGGCTCCCGGGGAGAGCGCCGAGGCGGGGAGCGGTCCGGAGGGCGATGAGCAGCTCCGGGGGCTGCTCGCAGAGCTGATCGTGCAGGCTGGAGGTGAAGCGCCCAACCCGGGCATGTTGGAAGTGCAGCGCCTGCAGCTCGAGCTCGCGCGGCTGGAGCGGGGGATTCAGCGAGCCCGGGGACAGGAGGGGACAGACATGATGGGCCTCGCCCGCGAGAAGGCCGCGCTGAAGGTGGAGTTCGACCGGGCCTACGCGCGGGTGCTCGAGGAGACGGGGGAGCGGGGGGCGTAGGCGCGACGGTCGCGGTGGCCGTCACGCCTCTGGTCCCGCAGCTGGCTTTCGGAGGGTCGCGACAGACCATCACCCTGGGGCACGAATTTGGCACTGGGATGCCACATTTGAGACCCACGTGACACATCTTTCCGGTCACGATCAGGTGCATGGATCGGGGGCAACTCGCGCGGATGCTGGGAGAGGGGATGTCGCTCGCCGCGATCGGGCGTCTACTGGGACGCCACGAATCGACGGTGGCGTACTGGGTGGAGCTCCACGGGCTTCGCGCGGTGAACGCGGAGCGGCACGCGCCGCGGGGACGCCTGGAGCGGAAGGCGTTGGAAGCGTTGGTCGCCGAAGGGCTCTCGATCGCGCAGATCGCCGGGAGAGTCGATCGGAGCAAGCCGACCGTAAGACACTGGCTGCGGACATACGAACTCAAGACCCAGCCCCAACGCGGCCGGGGAGGAGTGGCGAGGGAGGCTCGCTTAGCTGGCTTGCCCAGGGTGGAGATGACGTGCGCCACGCACGGGTTGACCGAGTTCGTCCTCGAGGGACGTGGCTACCACCGCTGTGTGCGTTGCCGTGCGCAGCGCGTGAGCGAAGGCGCCGCAGGATCAAGGAGACGCTGGTCGCCGAGGCGGGGGGCGAATGCGTCCTATGTGGATACTCGCGATGCCTTGCCGCATTGCAGTTTCATCACGTCGATCCTGTGAACAAGCGCTTCCACCTCAGCATGCACGGCGTGTCGAGGTCGATCGCGAGGGCGCGGGAGGAGGCTGCAAAGTGCGTACTCCTTTGTGCCAACTGCCACGCCGAGGTTGAGCAGGGCCTCAGCGTGGTCTCCTCGGGCAAATAGCCCGACCACGCATGCCCTAAAATGCCGGGCGCGGTCCGCGGCAGCTCGACTGGCCGAGCGCTCGACTGTTAATCGAGAGGTTGTGGGTTCGAGCCCCACCCGCGGAGCTTCGTCGTGCCGACCCGTCAGCCGGCTGGCCCTGGTGGCTGCTCGACGGACAGGTGATCGAGGACGCCCGCGACCTCGAACAGGCGCTGGACCTGTCGTTGGGGGGACATCAGCCTGAACTCATATCGGCCTTCCCGGCAGAGCTCTTGCGCGTGAAGTACGGCGCAGAGTCCTGTCGAATCCATGAAGGTGATCTCGCTGAGATCGAGGGTGATGGTGCTCGTTGCGGCGGTCGCGCAGACGCGGCCGACCATGTCTTCGAGGACCGGACCCGTCAACAGGTCGAGCTCGCCCGACAGGAAGAGCCGGTGCTCGTTGCCGCAGACGGCGTCTTTGACCTCGAAGTAGCCCGGGTCGCTTACGCGTTTTACGGCGGGTCCGGACATTTCGTGCCTCACCTCAGCTCGCTCCCTCCAGCGCGGTCAGCGCTGACGCCCGTGGCACCAGCGATGTCGCCACTCTCCCCGGTCACAAACCTCGGCGACGAGGCTCGCGACGTCCCCGACATTACCCCCAACGGCGTCTCGGTTCAAGCGCCTCGGCCGCCCCGTCAGCGGCGCGCCGCTCTCAGCAGCAATCCCGGGCGTGAGGCGACCCGCGGCACCATCATCAGGAAGAAGACGATCGTCGCGAGCAGCGGGCGGAGATGAGGCCGAACGCGGGTGATCAGCCCGTCCGGACCAACCTCGAAGCCCATCGCGTCGAAGATCCTGAGTCCACCGATCCGTGCCTCGGCGTAGGCGAGCGTCCGTGATCCGTCGGTGAGCGGAGGCTCCCAGCGCACCCCGCGCAGGAGCGAGTAAACCGCCGAGAGCACGCCCACAACGTCGTCGCGGCCCTTGAACACCGCCCGGCCGATCAGCGGCGAGGGCAGCGTGACATCGGCGGCCAGCGTCGCGGAGAGGCCGGCCATGTCGTTGGCCTCGGTCGCAGCCAGGAAGCGCGCGACGGCGTCATCCACGCGAGCGATTCTAGGTCGTATCGGGCGCAGGCACGTCCCAGCCGGTCAGCGCGGGACGGGAGCCGTGCGCGCCGCCAGCTCCTCGATCAGCTCAGACGCCCGGGCGCCCGGGTCGTGCGTCGTCGACCAGGCAGCGAACTCCCCCGCCCGCTCCCGAATCCGAACGTCCCCGAGGACGCGCTCGACGGCGAGGCGCAAGGTGCGCGGCCCGACGAAACGCCGCGGCACCCTGACGCCTGCGCCCGCCCAGTCCAGTCGCGCGGCGTTCTCGTTCATGTCACCGACGGCCGGGCAGGCCACCACCGCGCAGCCGTAGGACAGCGCGCGGGCGAGCGTGCCGTGGCCGGCGTGGCACACGACCACATCGCAGCGGGGCATCTCGCGCGAGTAGACGAGCCAGTCGAGTACGCGAGCGTTGTCCGGGACCGGCAGCGGCCGCCTCGGCAGCCGTCGGTTGTAGGTGCCCAGGACCCGAACGGGGAGATCGGCCAGGCCGAGCAGTGCGGCGCGGAGCATCCGGTGCTCGGCATCCTGTGCGGTCGACGGCGCGATCACCACGAGCGGCCGCTCGTCCCGCCCGGGGAATGCTCCCGCGAGCACGTCGACGCCGGTCTGCTCGAGCCCTTCGGGAGGCTCCCACATCAGCGGCCCGACGACGTGCACACCCGGCGGCCAGGTTCTGGGGTACTCGAGCTGGGGGAAGGTGGCGACGATCGCGAGGTCTTGGCTGATGCCGCCGTGGACCCGCTCGAGAGCGGGCAGTCCCAGGCGAGCGCGGGTTTCGTTGAGCTCGCGCCGGCCCCGCTCGAGGCCCTTCTGCACGATCGGCTGGGCGCGGCGCCAGAGCCGGCTGCCGGCCGCCGTGCGTGGCATTCGTGCCCCGAGTGAGTAGATCGGATGCTCCGGGCGGCCGTGCGGGTAAACGTGGGGGATCAAGGTCGCGACCGGACGGCCCTCGATCTCCGCCGCCAGCGCGGGGGCGAGCGTGAGGATGTCCGCGACCACGACGTCCGGCCCCACCTCGCGGACGAGCGGCTCGGTGTCGCGCGCGGCGTGGACGACCGCCTCGTAAAAGTCGAGTGGCTCTGGTCCCTGCGGGAACACCTGGTACTCGGGCGCCGCGGCGAACGCCATGCCCTCGGCCAGGACGTGACGCTCCCACCGCCGCCAGGTCTGGAGCGTCACCTCATGCCCACGCGCGACGAGCGCTCGGCCGAGGGCGATCATCGGGAACGCGTGACCGGGGTCGCCGAAGGCACCCAGCAGGATCCGGCGGGGCGTGGGAGGGGGGATGCTCAGGATCGCGGCGGCTCGGGTCAGGCGGCGAGCTCGGCGAGCATGCGCATCTGCTCGAGGCGCTCCTCGCGGGCGAACGCCGTCGGCGTCACACCGAGCGTGCCGACGCCCGCGTCGCGGTAGGCGGCGAGGCGGTCGCGCACGAGGTCCTTGGGCCCACAGAGGGAGACCGTGTCGATCAGCTTCTCGGGGACCGCCGCCATCGCCTCCTCGCGCTTGCCGTCGAGATAAAGGTCCTGGATCGTTTTCGCCTCGGCCTCGTAGCCGTAGCGGCTGACGAGCTGGTTGTAGAAGTTCTGCTCGCGCGAGCCCATCCCGCCGACGTAGAGCGCGATGAACGCTCGCATCGTGTTGCGGGCCTCCTCGAGGTCATCGGAGATGCACAGGCTGACGGTCGGGGCGATGTCGAAGCCGTCGAGGCTTTTGCCGCTCGTGTCGGCGCCTTCCTGCAACAGCTTGCGCAGGTCGGAGACGTGCTCGGGGGAGAACAGGGTCGGGATCCATCCGTCGGCGATCTCACCTGCAAGCGCCGTGTTCTTCGGGCCGATCGCAGCCAGGTAGATCGGGATCCGCTCCTGCACCGGCGAGATCGTCAGCTTCAACGCCTTGCCGGGCCCGTCGGGGAGCGGCAGGTCGAGCGTCTCGCCGTGGAATTCGACGCGTTCGCGCGCGAGCGCCATGCGCACGACCGCGACGTACTCGCGGGTGCGCTGCAGCTGTTTGGCGAAGCGCTGCCCGTGCCACCCCTCGGCGACCTGCGGTCCGGAGGAGCCGATGCCAAGGATCATGCGACCGCCGGAGAGCTGGTCGATCGTGGCCGCGGTCATTGCGGTCATCGCGGCGGATCGTCCGGGCATCTGGAAGATTCCGGAGCCGAGCTTGATCTTGCTCGTCTGCCCGGCCAGCCAGCCGAGCACTGTGGCCGTGTCCGAGCCGTAGGCCTCGGCAGCCCAGACCGAGTCGTAGCCGAGCCGCTCTGCCTCCTGGACGATCTGCAGCTGGTCCTCGGAGGTGAGGCCGAGCCCCCAATAACCGATGTGGATGCCGAGCTTCATGCAAGTTTCCTTTCAGCTGCAGGGGTTCAGTTGCCCGCGCAGATGTGCTGACCTAGTCTTGGCCACGCCTCCGCAGCGCTGGCCAGGCGGCCAGTCCGGGGCACAGACTATGCGAAACCGCCGCCAACGCAGCAGCCCGATCGAGCGCCTCCGACTGGCCATCGACTGCCTGCCGCTCGCCACCCGCAGGGCGATGCTCGAGGGTGTACAGGCGCAGGAACGCATCATCGTGGGCGCCTACACCGACGGCGCCGGCGGCGTCTGTCCGATGCTCTGCGCACACCGCCGCGGCGGGCGCACCGACTTCATCTCGTTCGCCAAGTCCTGGGACCGCTTCGCACGGTCGCGAGGCGGAAGTCGCCCGGCGACGGAGCGTGAGCGGCGCATCCTCATCACCCAGCTCGAGGCGAGCCTGCGCGAGACCGACGGGCTCGAACTGGGCGCGGCGATCGCCGAGCACCGCAGATTGATCGCCGAGCGAATCCGCAGCGGTCGCGCTCGTCCCCAGGACGAGCACGATCCCGCGGGCGAAATCCGAGCGCGGCGCCTGCGTCGCGCTGCCGGGGCCCGTCGCGCCGATGACGACAGCGGCGGCAGCCCTCGCGAGCGGGCGGGGCGGATCAGGCGGGCATTGCAGCTCGCTTGAAGGTGCTGGCCTAGAGCGACTCGCCGGGCCGGATGAACATGATCTCCGGCACCACGCAGGCCGGCGAGAGCCGCAGCAGAAAACGGACCGACTCGGCGATGTCCTCGGGGCGGATCATCTCCGCTGGCGGGACGTGCTCCTTGACGAAGTCGGTCATCGGCGTATCAACGAACGCGGGGCACAGGGCGGTCGACTTGATGCCGTCGGCGCTGAGTTCCTTGTTCATCGCTTCGGTCCAGCCGACAACGCCGTGCTTGGTGGCAGAGTAGACCGACAGCCAAGCCTCGCCGTGCTTTCCCGAGATCGAGGAGGTGTTGACGACGATCGCGTTTTTGTGCTCGGCGGCGGCCTCCCGCAGCATTGGCGTGCATTCGCGGTAGAAGAGGAAGATCGAGCGGAGGTTGATCGCGAGCTGCATGTCGATGTGCTTGGTCTGAATCTCCGCGACCGTCCCGCCGATGCCGACGCCGGCGTTGTTGACGAGCACGTCGAGCCTGCCGTAGCGCTCGCGGTGGGCGTCGACGACCTTCTTGATCTCGCCCTCGTCCGCGACGTTGACGGCCAGCGACTCGACGTCGTGGCCGAGGTCCCGGAGTTCCTGGACGGCTCCCTCGAGCTTCTCGGGACGGCGCGAGGCGACGGTCATCGCGAAGCCCTCCTCGCCGAGCACCTTGGCGATCGCCAGCCCGATGCCGCTCGATGCTCCCGTGACGATCGCTGCCCGGTCTGCCGCCATCTGCCCTTCCTCCTCTGCCCGGCTCCAAGGCCGCCCGGCGGACGGCGGCGGCAGCATCCCACATCTGGGCCGCGAGAGGTCTGCCTCGCTTGCGGCTCGGGAGGGACCGGGAGTAGACTCGAAACTCGCTCGTCGTCCACCTGAGGGGAAGCGAAATGATCAACTCGACGAGGGTCAGATCGTGCGCGCTGCTGGCGTTCGCTGCGACGCTGGCGCCGATCGCGACGGCACAGGCGGGCACGTCCAGCTCGAAGATCAGGGCCAAGCCCCACTCGGTGATGGTCAACACCGAAACGACTCTGAAAGGCAAGGGGTTCCCGGCGAACACGACGATCACGCTCGAGGAGTGTGGTCGCACGTTCTGGCTCGCCCCCGAAGACCCATGCCTGGACGAAGGCGCCAAGACGGTGACGACCGACGCCAAGGGCAAGTTCCAGACCGGCTTCCCAGTCGGCCTGTGCCCGGAAGGGGAAGCAACGAAGAAGCCGACCCAGCGGGTCTGCTACGTCGGCGAGCTCGTCACCGGTGAAGACACGGGGACCTTGGTCGGGCCCGCGAAGCTGATCGTCACCTACCCCTGAGCCACGTCCGTCCGCTGGTAGCGTCTCCTCGCCGGTCGGAGCCAGGCCGGCGACGGGCCCGTAGCTCAGTTGGTTAGAGCTGCCGACTCATAATCGGTAGGTCCCTGGTTCGAGTCCAGGCGGGCCCATGTTGAAGGCCCCGCTACGGCGGGGGTTTTCGCGTTCCGATCGGTCGGTTTGGCGCCGGGAATCGCTCTCGGGGCCACCCTGGGGCCACACGGCGTCAATCGGGAGCCTTCCGCCCGGGTGCCGTCCTACCCTTCGGCCCGTGTTCTCGTGGGCATCCTCCGAGGAGGCGACTAGGCGCGGACCCGGCGATCGGCGGTGCGCTCATCGGCGTCAGCGACATACACGACCCGCCCGGTCCAATTCGCGCCACCGTTCCGCTGCCCCGCATCGGCTTCGAGGTCATCGTGTGGATCGACCCGCCCCTAGAGGTCGGGTCCTCGGCGGCGGGCAGGAGCTATGACGTAGCGATCAACGGTCGGGCGATGACCCTTGATGTGCCCTTCAAAGACACGGACACCATCGAGCTAGGCCCTTGGCTGTC
>DASWFM010000177.1:0-2809 GCA_036394235.1 Solirubrobacteraceae bacterium
TGGCCTCCTGGGTCGCGGGCGGGTCGATTCCCGCCTCCGACACTAGAGACGAACCGGCTTCGCAGAAATCGACAGAACCTGGCGGTGCGCCGAGCGAGTCCCTCGGCTCGCTCGGCGAAGACCTTTCAGAGCCAATGAAGCGGCGCTCAGAAGCGGTCCGGTGTGTCGAGCGGCCGCCAGAAGACGGGCTGCGGCTCGTTGGTGACGCCCGCCTCGGCCATCAGCGCGCCGATCCCGGCGCCCTCCTCGGCGAAGAACGCCTGGAAGGACTCCGGGCTGTCCCATTCGTCGGCCACCATGACCTCGCCGTCGCCTGCCATGAACATGTGGTGCATGGCGCCTTTGCTGCGGGCCCGCTCGGAAACCGATTCGAACACCTCTTGGTTCTGCGCCATGACCTCCATGAAACGCTCCGGGTCGACGTCCAGCCGTAGTCCCAACATCACTGTCATCTCTTTCCCCTTCGTTTGCTGCTGCCGTTTTCGCCTCCGCTGCGCACCTTATTCCCGTCCGGATCACTGCGGTCCGGATTCCACGGCTACGGTTCGCGGCAGCCGAGTGCGAAGCCCCCGAGCACGCCTACAACTAGGCCCACCACGGGCCGCTGCGAGCCGCGATCACGAGCGAGCTGCTGCGACTGATCGGGTGAGGCCCAATCGTGTCCCAGAGTCGCTTCTCGGGTCGGAGTCGGGAGTATCGTGTTCTTCGTGCCGGAGCACCTCGATCTGACCATCGTCTATGAGCCGTCGGAGGAGGGATGGATACTTGCGACCATCCCCGAGGTCCGCGGCGTCTTCAGCCAAGGCCGCACCCGCGAGGAGGCGCGCGCGAACGTAATCGATGCTCTCCGCGTGATGCTGTCCCCGCTGCCGGGGTCTGCCGACGATGACGGACTCGAGCGCGAGGCGCTGCATCTGACAATCGCCGCTTGAAGCGTCGGGATCTCGAGCAGTATCTGCGCTCTCAAGGATGTCGGCAGCTCAGCGAGGGCGGCAACCACAGCCGCTGGCTTGGGCCCTCAGGCGGAACGGCACCGATCCCTCGTCACCGTGAGATCCACTTCCGACTTGCCCATCGCATCGCTCGACAGCTAGGAGTCACGCCGCCGGCCGGACCGCGCTGAAGCCCGCTAGCCTGCGCCGCATGTCCTCAGCCCCTCCCGCCCTGCGCCGCACGCCGCTCTACGACGAGCACGTCGAAGCCGGCGCCAAGCTCGTCGACTTCGCGGGCTGGGAGATGCCGGTCGAATACGTGGGCGTGCGCGAGGAGCACATGGCCGTGCGGGAAGCCGCGGGGATCTTCGACGTCTCTCACATGGGCGAGATCGAGACCAGCGGTCCGCAGGCCGTCGAGCTGCTGCAACGGCTCCTCTCCAACGACATCTCCGCGATCCCGCCCGGGGGGGCGCAGTACAGCGTGATGTGCCGGGAGGACGGGGGAGTCCTCGATGACCTCTTCACCTATCGCCTCGAGGTCGATCGCTTCCTGACGATCACCAACGCCGCCAACCACGTCGCCGATCTCGCCTGGTTCGAGGGCCATGCGCTCGACTTCCCCGAGGCCCGCGTCAGCGACCGCATCGACGACTGGGCGATGCTCGCCGTGCAGGGCCCGCTGGCCCGCGAGATGGTGCAGGCAGGCGCCGATTCGCCGCTGCCACCCCGGATGACAGCCGAGACCCGTCGCATCGGCGGGGCCGACGTGCTGGTCTGCGGTACGGGATACACCGGCGAGGACGGTGTCGAGCTGCTCTGCTCGCCGGACCACGCCCCCGCGCTGTGGGAGCAGATGGTCCGTCGCGGCGTCCGCCCGGCGGGGCTCGGCGCTCGCGACACGCTGCGCCTGGAGGTCTGCTTCCACCTCTACGGCAACGAGCTGAACGTCCAGCGCGGCCCGATCGAGGCGGGCCTCGACTGGTGCTGCAAGGAGCAGACGGGCTTCATCGGCGCGGATGCGGTGCGGAGCGTACGGGAAGCCGGACCGGCCGAGAAGCTCATCGCCTTCAAGATCGACGGCCCCGGCATCGCGCGCCGCGGGAACACGATCGCAGGCGGCGGCGAAGTCACGAGCGGCACGCTCTCGCCCTGCCTGGAGGTCGGCATCGGCATGGCCTACGTGCCCGCCGAGCGCTCCGCCGTCGGTACCCCGCTCGAGATCGACGTGCGGGGACGCAGCCGCGCGGCGACCATCGCCGCCAAGCCGCTCGTGCCGAAGCACTAGCGCCGTCGTCGCGGGCCTTCATGGCAAGATTGCCCACGCTCCATCCAAGGCCCATCCCGCATCGACAGAAAGGGCACACGCATGGCCGAGGCCAGCTACCCCGACGACCTGCTCTACCACTCCGAGCACGACTGGGCGCGGATCGAAGGCGATCTGGCCACGCTCGGCATCACCTGGTACGCCCAGGACTCCCTGGGCGAGGTCGTGTTCTTCGACCCGCCCGCGGTGGGCACGACGCTCGCCAAGGACGCCCCCTATGCCGAGGTCGAGTCCGTCAAGGCCGTCTCGGACGTCGTCGCGCCGCTGTCGGGCGAGATCGTGGAGGTCAATGAGTCGCTCCCGGACAACCCGGCGATGATCAACGAGGACCCCTACGGGGGGGGATGGCTCGTCAAGGTGCGGCTCTCGGATCCCGCGGAGACCGAGTCGCTGCTGGACGCAGCCGCCTACCAGGCGACCCTTGGGGGGCTGAAACGCGCTGCTCGGAGGCGGCGCCCCCGCTGGGCGCCCGCCGGTGGCTAGGCTGAGAGCCACTTGAGCCGCTACACCGCCATCACCCCGGAGGACCTCGACGCGATGCTCGCGGCGA
>DASWFM010000178.1:0-3580 GCA_036394235.1 Solirubrobacteraceae bacterium
CAACACCGTGCCCGGCCCGCCGAAGGAGCGCACCCAGATCTGCCTGGTGATGGTCGGCGCGACCAAGGCGGGGCTGCGGACCGTCGCGGGCGGCTGGTACCTGCCGGCCGGGACCGAAGACAACGTGCGCTCCGCCCGCTACGCCTGCTTCGGCGCCATCAGCACCGGAAAATGCTCAAAATGACCTGCAAACCAGCGATAATCACGCCCGCGGGCCCGATCCGGACCGAGCCACCATGAGCATCGCCATCGAAACGCCGCTCGCCCCGCGCACGGTCGCGCACAGCAGGGCCCTCCCGCCGTGGTGGCCGCTGGCGGCGCTGACGCTGCTCGCCGCCGCGCTGCGGCTCAGCACGCTGGGGCTGCAGAGCTTCTGGTTCGACGAGGCCTTCACGCCCGTCCACGTGCTCCACCCGAGTCTCTTCAAAACGCTGCACTCGCTCACGCAGACCGAGAACAGCCCGCCGCTCTGGTACATCGTGGAGTGGGCCGACTACCGCGTGCTGGGCACGAGCGAGTGGGCTCTGCGACTGCCCTCGGCGCTCGCGGGCATCGCGCTCGTGCCCGTCGCCTGGGGGATCGGCCGTGAGCTCGCCGGCCGCGCCGCGGCGATCGGCACCGCCGCGATCGTGACCGTCAGCCCGATCTTCGTCTGGTACTCCCAGGAGGCCCGCGTGTACGGCCTCTATGCGCTCGCCTCGGGTGTGCTGATCCTGTGCTTCCTGCGTCTGCTCAGCCGTCCCGAGGACCGCGGTCGCATGATCGCCTTCGCCGCGAGCGGGGCGATTGCGCTGCTCACGCACTACTTCACGGCCTTCCTGCTCGCCGGCATGGCCCTGTGGCTGCTGTGGCGCCCCGAGACGCGCCGGCGCTGCATCCCGGCGCTCGCGGCGATCGGCGCGGTGGGTCTCGCGCTGCTCCCGCTGATCTCGGCGCAGGGCGGGCGCAACACGAGCTGGATCGGCCACTGGGCGCTGGCGTCACGACTCGAATCGATTCCTCGGTACTTCCTCACCGGATACAACGGCGCTCCGCTCGGACACTCGATCGAGCTGCTCGTCGCGCTGCCGCTGCTCGGCGCCTGCGCAGTCGGCGTCTGGCAGCTTCTGCAGCTGCCCCCGGGGGCCGTCCCCTCGCCCGCCGAGGCCGCCCATCGGCGCGGCGCCGCGATCTCGTTGTGGCTCGCCGCCTGCGGCTTCGGCATCCCGCTGATCCTCGCGATCGGCGGCGCCGATTACCTGGCGCCGCGGAACGTGCTCGGTGCGATGGTGCCCACCGCCGCCCTGATCGCGGTGCTCGCCACCTGGCCGCGGACCTGGCCGCTCGGCGCGGCGCTGCTGGCACTCGGCGTGGCCGGGCTGATGGCGGTCACGGTCGACATCGATCTCAGCCCGCGACTGCAGCGGGGGAACTGGCGTGGGCTCGCCCGCACGATCCCCCGGGGAGGTCCAGAAAGGGCTTACACGACGGTGCTGTTGGGGTCCGCGCCCCTCGAGCACTACGTTTCCGGCCTGCGCAGGCTGCGAGCCCACGAGACTTTCAGCGTCCGCGAAATCGTCGAGACGGGTGAACGGCCATTGAAGAAACGCGCCGGATCGCCGCCTCCCGGCTTCCGCCTCGTCGAAAGCCACGAAGTCAACGGCTTGGTCGCGTTCCGCTTCCTCGCCCCCTCATCCCATCAGCTGTCCGAGGAGCAGCTGCGCCACGACGTGGTGGATGCCGCCGAACCGTGGGTGCTCGTGCCCGCATACGGCCGCTCGCCTCGCTAGGTTAGTTTTCCAACATGGCGCAGTTGACCCCGGAGGCTCGCGGCGAGGTCCAATTGGCGCTCGAGGTGGGCCGCGAGTATCTGCTCTCGCTCCAGAACGAGGCCGGCTGGTGGCGCGGCGAGCTGCAGACGAACGTGACGATGGACGCCGAGGACCTGCTCCTGCGGGAGTTCCTCGGCGTGCGCAGCGAGGGCGAGACCGAGCTGAGCGCCGCCTGGATCCGATCCCAGCAGCGCGCCGACGGCACCTGGACCAACTTCCACGAGGGGCCGGGGGACCTGTCGACGACGATCGAGGCGTACTGGGCGCTGCGGCTCGCCGGTGACGATCCCGGTGAGGAGCACATGCGGATCGCCGCCGAGTTCATCCGCGGCCAGGGCGGGCTCGCCGCGGCGAGGGTCTTCACCCACCTCTGGCTGGCCCTCTTCGGGCTGTGGTCGTGGGACCGGGTGCCGGCGCTGCCGACCGAGATCGTGCTGCTCCCTGCGCGCTTCCCCCTGAACGTGTACGACTTCGCCTGCTGGGCGCGTCAGACGATCGTCGCGGTGTCGTTGGTCAAAGCCCACCGGCCCACGCGGCGCCTGCCGTTCGGTCTCGACGAGCTCGAACCGCTCCCCGGCTCGGTGCCTGCGCCGGACCTCGACAGCCGCGCCAGCGAGCGCTCCCGCGGCGCCCGAGGCGTGCTGGGCGTTCTCGACCGGCTGCTGCGCGGCTATGAACGCCACCCCTTCGCTCCCCTGCGCCGGCTCGCCCGCGACCGCGCCGAGAGCTGGATCGTCCGCCGCCAGGAGGCCGACGGGTCCTGGGGCGGGATCCAGCCGCCTTGGGTCTACTCGCTGATCGCCCTCAGCCTCGAGGGCTATCCCCTCGACCACCCCGTGATGCGGCGCGGCCTCGAGGGCATCGAGGGCTTCATGGTCGAGGACCGCGACGACCGCCATGGCGTCGGCGCGCCGCAGGGCGCCAGCAGGCGGCTGGAAGCCTGCCAGTCGCCGGTCTGGGACACCGCTCTGGCGATGATCGCGCTCAGCGATGCCGGGCTGGCCGGCAGTGACCCGGCGATGGTGCGGGCCGCGCGGTGGCTGCTCGGCGAGGAGGTCACGATGCGCGGGGACTGGTCGATCGCGCGGCCGGACCTCGCTCCCGGCGGCTGGGCGTTCGAGTTCGCCAACGTCAACTACCCCGATGTGGACGACACGGCCGAGGTGCTGCTCGCGCTCGAGCGCCTGGCCGGCTCGCTGCCGATCACCGGGCTCGAGGGCGCCCGCGAGCGGGCCCTCGAGTGGACCGAGGGGTTGCAGAGCCGCGACGGCGGCTGGGGCGCGTTCGACGCGGACAACACGCGTGCGCTGGTGCGCGAGCTGCCCTTCCTCGACTTCGGCGAGGTGATCGACGAGCCGAGCGCCGACGTCACGGCCCACACGATCGAGATGCTCGCCGCGGTCGGCCGCTCGGCCACACCGGCCTCCCGTGCCGGTGTGCGCTGGCTGCTCGACCATCAAGAGGCCGACGGCTCCTGGTTCGGTCGCTGGGGCATCAACTACATCTACGGTACGGGCGCCGCCGTACCGGGTCTGATCGCCGCCGGCCAGGATCCGGCCAGTGAACCGATCAGACGCGCCGTACGGTGGCTGGAGCGCCACCAGAACGAGGACGGCGGCTGGGGCGAGGACGCGCGCTCCTACGATGACCCGCGGTGGATCGGCCGCGGCCCCAGCACCGCATCGCAGACGGCATGGGCGCTGCTCGCCCTGCACGCGGCCGGCGAGCAGAGCGAGGCTCTCGTGCGCGGCGTCGCCTGGCTGACCGCG
>DASWFM010000179.1:0-3711 GCA_036394235.1 Solirubrobacteraceae bacterium
GCAGCGCTCGATCATCGACGAGCTCGACGAGCTCACCGCGGTCGTCGCCGACGTGATGGAGCTTGCCCGCGGTGCGGCGCCGGGCTCTGTGCGGGAACCCGTGGAGCTCGACGTGCTGGTGCGAGAGGCCGTCGAGCGGGCACGCCGGCGAGCGCCCGGCATACGCTTCGAGCTCGATCTCGAGCCGACGGTGATCGAGGCCGATGCCGAACAGGTCGCGAGGGCAGTCGGGAACGTGATCGACAACGCCTGCAGGTGGAGTCCGGCGGGAGGCGCGATCGCGGTGGGCCTGCACGACGGGACCCTGACGGTGCGAGACCATGGTCCGGGCTTCGACGAGCGCGACCTGGAGCACGTTTTCGATCGCTTCTACCGAGCCGACGATGCGCGCCGCTTGCCGGGTTCAGGCCTCGGTCTGGCGATCGTCAAGCAGGCGGCCGACGCGCACGACGGCGATGCCCGAGCGCTGAATGCGGGCGGCGGCGGGGCGCTCCTCGAGGTCAGCTTCGGAGCGCCCGTGGTGACGCCGCCGGACAGCGAGGAGCTCCAGCGCGGCTGAGGGCGCAGGTCGGATCCGGGCGCCGGCCGCGCCGCCTCGATCTAGGCCACCGCCACCTTCGTGAGCACCTCATGCAGCGCCGCGAGGTCGCGATGCCCGTAGCCGAGCTCCGTTGCCTTGGTGAGCATCTCCTCCGCGGCTGTGGCCGTCGGCAGCGGGACGGCGAGCTCGGCGGCCGCCTCCTGGGCGAGGCGGATGTCCTTGTGCATCATCTCCACGTCGAACCAGGCTTCGTCGGGGAGATCGAGCAGTAGCGGCACGCGCGCCTTCAGCATCGGCGAGCCGATCGAGCTGGTGCTCATCGTGTCCGCGGCGAGCTTCGGGTCGATGCCTGCCCTTTCTGCGAGCGTCAAGCCCTCGCTGAAGGCGAGCGTCTGGACAGCGAGGCTGATGTTGACCGCGAGCTTGACGAGCAGACCCTGGCCGTTTCCGCCGACATGGGTGACCGTCTGCCCGAGCTCTTCCAGCAGGGGGGCGGCCGTCGCGAACGCCTCGTCGCTGCCGCCGACGAAGATCGCGAGGGTCCCGCTTTCGACCTGGGGAACGCTCCCCGAGACCGGGGCGTCGAGCATCCGCGCGCCGGCCGCTTCGACCCGCTCGGCCAGCTCCCGGCTCGCCCGGGGACTGACCGTGCTCATGTCGACGTAGACCTTGCCTCCGGCGAGCCCCGCGAGGATGCCATCGGGTCCAGCGGTGATCGCTTCGAGCGCGGCGTCGTCGGTGATCATGCTGAACACGACGTCGGCTGCCGCCGCCACCTCGCGGGGTGATGAGCGCCATTGCAGCCCGCGATCGATCAGCGCCTGGGCCTTGCTCTTCGTGCGATCGGTTCCGTACAGCTCGTGGCCGTGGTCCAGCAGGCGGCCGGCGACCCGGCCTCCCATCGTCCCCAGTCCGATGAATCCAACGGTGCTCATCGTGTGCCTCCTTCGATCTCGGATATGTCCTCGTCGCTGAGCTCGAGGCTCGCCGCTGCGAGGATCGGGTCGACCTGGTCGGGCCGGCGGAAGCCGACGATCGCCCCGTCGACGGCGGGATTGCGAAGCGTCCAGGCGACCGCCACGGCGCCCGGGCCGGTGTCGTGGCGGTGCCCGACGTCCTGCAGACGCGTGACCAGGTCGAGGTTGCGCGAGAGCTGGGGCTCGTTGAAGCGCTCGTCGCGCTTGCGCAAGTCCTCCTCGGGCAGGCTCTCGAGGCGCTCACGCGTCATGCCGCCGCTGAGCAGCCCGGAGCTCATCGGCGAGTAGGCGATCACGCCAATCCCTTCCCGCTCGGCGAACGGCAGCAGGTCCCGCTCGATCTCGCGCTCGATCAGCGAGTACTGGGGCTGCAGCGTCTCGATTGGAGCGATCCCATCGATCCTCTGCAGCTGCTCGACGTCGAAGTTCGAGACGCCGATGCGGCGAACGAGGCCCTGTTCCTTCAGCTCCGCGAGTGCGCCCCATCCCTCCTCGATGTCCTCTTCGGGGATCGGCCAGTGGATCTGGTAGAGGTCGATCGCGTCGATGCCGAGCCGCCGCAGGCTGTCCTCGGCCTCGCGCAGGATCGAGTCGCGGCCGAGGCTGTGCACGACCCTGCGCTGCGGGCCTTCCAGCAGGGAGCACTTGGTGAACACGTAGGGCCGCTCGGCGAGCCCCTCGAGCGCCCGCCCTACTACCCGCTCTGAGCGACCGAAGCCGTAGGCGGCGGCGGTGTCGATCCAGTTGACGCCGCGCTCGAGCGCACGGTGGATCGCGGCGATCGACTGCTCATCGTCTTGAGGCCCCCAGCCGAATTCCCAGTCGCCGCCGCCGATCGCCCAGGCGCCGAAGCCGAGACGCGTGATCTCGAGGCCCGTCCGTCCGAGCTGGGTGGTCCGTATCGCTGTCTGTTGCATATTGGCTCCTCTCGGGGAGATCGTTCTCGATGTTCCTACCCCATGAGGATCGGTGTGCGGCGGCGCGCGATCAACGCAGAATGTTGCTTACGGTTATCTGCATCGGCGATAGGCTCACGACGTGGAGCTGCGGCAGCTCGCAACTTTCGTCGCGGTCGCCGAGGAAGGCAGTTTCACGCGCGCGGCCGACCGGCTGCACGTCGTGCAGTCGGCTGTGTCGGCCGGCGTCCGCAACCTCGAGAAGGAGCTCGGGGCGATGCTGTTCGACCGCTCCACCCACAGGGTTGAGCTGACCGATGCGGGCCGGGCGCTGCTGCCGGAAGCCCGAGCCACGCTGGCCGCGGCGCAGGCGGCCAAAGACGCCGTCGACGAGGCCGGTGGAGGGGTCAGGGGGACAGTGGCGCTCGGCACGATGCAGGCCCAGGGGATGCGCGCGATCGACCTCACCGGCGTGCTGGCCAGCTATCGCGCCGAGCATCCGGGAGTCGAGGTGACGGTGCGGCACTCCGGGGGCTCCCGCGAAATGGCCCGGGAGGTACTCGAGGGGCGGCTGGACCTCGCCTTCGTGGCGCTCGGAGGCGCCGCGCCGCCCGGGCTGGAGCTCGTCCTGCTGGCGCGCGAGCCGATCATGCTCGCAGTCCGCACCGGGCATCCGTTCGCCGAGCGAGTCGACGTCAAGCTGGACGCGATCGGCGGCGAAGCGATGGTCGACCTCCCGGAGGGATGGGGGATCCGGATGGCCGTCGACCGCGCATTCGCCTCGGCGCGCCTCGGCCGCACGATCGCCTACGAGGTGAACGACACCGCGACGATGGTCGACTTCATCCGCAACGGGCTTGCGATCGGGATGCTGCCGCCATCGCTCATCGAGACGTCCGACGGCATCGCGCTGGTGCCTGTTCGAGGCGATCCGCCGAAGTTCGAGACCGCGATCGCGATCCCCGCGAACCGCAGGCTGAACGCCACGACCAAGGCGATGCTCGAGACGATCGAGCGCAGCGCCCGCGGGGGAGATACACAGCGTCGTTGAGGTGTGCCTATTTGAGGGGGGAGTGGGCGGGCGGGGATTCAGCCGGAGCATCACCTGCGTGCCTGGAGGTGGGCGCGGATCCCGCGAGCTCGTCGAGGATCCTCCAGGCAAAGGCCGTGTCGACGCCGAGATCCCGCGCGAGGCCGACGACGCTGGCCTGACCGTGGTGACGGCCCTGGATCGTCGAGGGACTCTCGGATCACCTCCGCGTTCATATGTGTGCCAAGCTGCGGCCGGTCATGACTC
>DASWFM010000180.1:0-2070 GCA_036394235.1 Solirubrobacteraceae bacterium
GCCTGCTCGGCGCGCACGCTCTGGTGCACGAGCGGCACGACGAAGCGCGTGCCGAACGCCGCCTCGTCGAGCTTGACCTTCTTCGCGGCGCTCCCGCCGATCACGGGTGCGTCAGCCATCGCTGCGAACCTCCACGATCCCGCCGGTCGGCCCGGGTACCGAGCCGCGGACGAGCAGCAGGTTCTGCTTGGCGTCGATCAGCACGACCTCAAGGCCCTTCTGCGTGGCCCGCTTGTTGCCCATCTGCCCCGGGCCGCGGATCCCTTTGAAGACTCGTGAGGGCGTCGCCGAGGCGCCGATCGAGCCCGGCGCGCGGACGTTGTGGGAGCCGTGGGACTTAGGGCCGCTGCGGAAGCCGTGGCGCTTGATCGTGCCCTGGAAGCCCTTGCCCTTGGAGACCCCGGAGATCTTCACGTGGACGCCCGCCTCGAACGCCTCGACCGTGACGGTCTCGCCGAGCGTCAGCTCGCCGACCTCGTCGCGGAACTCGACGAGCGTCCGCAGCGGTGGGGCGTCGGCCTTCTTGAGATGGCCGAGCTCGGCTTTGCTCAGGTGCTTCTCCTTGCTGGCCCCGAACGCGAGCTGCACGGCCTCGTAGCCGTCCCGCTCGACCGTGCGGATCGCCGTCACCGGGCAGGGCCCGGCCTCGAGCACCGTGACGCGCGCGACGCTGCCGTCTTCCTGGAAGACCTGGGTCATACCGAGCTTCTTGGCGAGGATCGCGGACACTGTGATCGGATGGTCGTCGCTCGGCTCGGGGTCAGGTCGCGAGACGGATCTCGATGTCCACGCCGGCCGGGAGATGGTCGAGGCGCTGCAGCGAGTCGACCGTCTTAGGGGTCGGCTGGTGGATGTCGATCAGCCGCTTGTGCGTGCGGATCTCGAACTGCTCCCGCGAGTCCTTGTCCTTGAAGGGCGAGCGGATCACGCAGTAGACGTTCTTCTCCGTCGGCAGCGGCACGGGACCCGAGACGCTCGCGCCGGTGCGCGTCGCCGTCTCGACGATCTCCTTCGCAGCCGACTCGATGGCCGAGGTGTCATAGGCCTTCAGGCGGATGCGGATCTTGTTCTGGTTTGAAGCTGCCATCGGATCTTCTCGTCTCTTCTCTATCTCGTTGCTCGGTGCCGCTCAGGCCGCGGCGAAGAAAGAGCGGACTCCCGGGGGAATCCGCCCCTTCCCGCCGCCTTCAGCGGCGGGGCCTCATTGTCGTATCGGACTGCCAGTGTCGCGCGCCTCGAACGTCCTGCCCGAAGGCGCGCGAGTACTACTCGATGATCTCGCTGACCACGCCCGAGCCCACCGTGCGGCCACCCTCTCGGATGGCGAAGCGCAGGCCCTGGTCCATAGCGATCGGCTGGATCAGCTCGATCTCCATCTGGACGTTGTCTCCAGGCATGACCATCTCGACGCCCTCGGGCAGCTTCGCCACCCCGGTCACGTCGGTCGTGCGGAAGTAGAACTGAGGCCGGTAGCCCGTGAAGAACGGAGTGTGGCGGCCACCCTCCTCCTTCTTGAGGACGTAGACCTCTGCCTTGTACTTGGTGTGCGGCGTGATCGAGCCGGGCTTGCACAGCACCTGGCCGCGCTCGATCTCCTCACGCTTGGTGCCTCGCAGCAGGCAGCCGACGTTGTCGCCGGCCTGTCCCTGGTCGAGGATCTTGCGGAACATCTCAACGCCCGTGACGACCGTCGAGGTCGAGTCGTGGACGCCGACGATTTCCACCGTGTCACCGGTGTTGACGATGCCCTGCTCGACGCGGCCGGTCGCAACGGTGCCGCGGCCGGTGATCGAGAAGACGTCCTCGACCGGCATCAAAAACGGCTTGTCGAGCTCGCGGACGGGCTCCGGGATGTAGGAGTCCAGGGCCGCGGCCAGCTCGACGATCTTCTCCTTGTAGGCCTCGTCGCCTTCCAGCGCCTTCAGCGCGGAGCCGATGATGAAGGGGATGTCGTCGCCGGGGAAGTCGTACTCGGAGAGGAGCTCGCGCACCTCGACCTCGACCAGCTCCAGCAGCTCCTCGTCGTCGACCATGTCGGCCTTGTTGAGGAACACGACGATGTAGGGGACG
>DASWFM010000181.1:0-13183 GCA_036394235.1 Solirubrobacteraceae bacterium
GCCAGCAGCAGCAGGTAGAAGCCGAGCACGATGAAGAACAGCATCAGGAAGTCGTTGTGGTCCCCGCCGAGGCCCCATACGAGCACGATCGGGTTCAGGCCCACGAGCGCGATCGCCGAGACCGGGTCCCGTCCCAGCAGCTTCGCGCACTTCCACACCAGTACCAGCGTCCCGAGGCTGGCGCCGGCCAGCACGACCTTCAGGGCCCAGAACGAGCCCGCCACGCCGAGCGGAACGACGGCGAAGGTCAGCAGCGTGAACAGCGGCCCGTAGGGACTGAGCAGCTGATGCCAGTTGCTCAACGCGAAGCTCGGGTCGTCGTGGGGCTCGAGGATCGGGATCGAGGTGTACGGGTTGAGATGGTGCACGACCTCCATGCGCCCGTAGTTGACGTAGTTGAAGAGGTCCGTCAGGGCCAGGGGCGGCGAGAGGATGAAGATCGCGTGGACCGCCAGCAGGCTCGCCACCACCCAGCGGGCGGGGACCCGGGCGCCCCGGCGCAGCACCACCAGATAGCCCACGTACATCGCGACGATCGCACCGCTGAACAGGTACTTCAGCGTCGTCGAGTTCCCCGTCAGGCCCGGCCACAGGCCCCCCAGCGGCCCCGCCATCCAGCGGGGGTAGTAGTTGTTGTGCGTCGTCGGCGAGAGCACACTCGGCCGGTCCGCCGCCATCACGACCACGAACAGGCTCAGCAACACAATCGACGCGAGCGCGACCGCGGCACCGAGCTCCGCCGTCGCCGTGCCCTCGCTCGCTTTGAACCCGCCTAGGCCGAGCCGCCACCGGCGCGCTCCGGCCACGGGCCGCTCACGCAGCGGAAGAGTGGTTGCTTCACCGGTCATGCAGAACTCGAAGGCGCGATTAAACAGCACCGCGCCCGTGTACCGCGCAGCCGGCGGGTGATCTCATCGGCCACAGGAACGCGAAGGGCCCGCCGAAGCGGGCCCTGAGCAGCGTTCCGTGTGATCTCCGACCGGACCGGCGCTCCATGCCGGCCCCGGTGGTCGCGATCAGATGGTTGTGACGTTTACGGCCTTGGGGCCCTTGTCGCCCTGCTCCGGGTCGTAGGAGACCTTGGCCCCCTCCTGCAGCGAGCGATAACCCTCGCCGTTGATCC
The DNA here is from genome assembly GCA_036394235.1 of Solirubrobacteraceae bacterium. Lineage (GTDB taxonomy): Bacteria > Actinomycetota > Thermoleophilia > Solirubrobacterales > Solirubrobacteraceae > Palsa-744. The sequence continues at coordinate 1,124 of DASWFM010000181.1, forward strand.
CGGTGTGATGGACGAAGAGGTCCTTGTCGCCGTCGTCAGGGGTGATGAAACCAAACCCCTTGTCGTCGCTGAACCACTTTACGGTGCCGGTTGGCATGGTGTGAACTCCTCCACGGTGTGTGCTCCTGCTACGCGGAGGATGCTGCTCAGAGCTTCGACCTGCGAGCGTTTGCACTACTTTCGCCGAGCCATTCGCCCGGCCATACAGCACGACCGTAGCACGTCCAAAGTGCCTCGTGTTGTCGAGATGTGTACGTCGCGAGGCGGTTCCGAATGCGTCGCTCCCGGGGCGCCGGTCGGTGGCTAGGGTAGAGCCATGGGCGAGACGCAGATGCCCCAGATCTCCTCCCAAGCTGAGGGCGAGGGGCTTCTGCTCCAGCTGATGCCTCCCGGTGATCCGGTCACGCCCGAGCAACTCGTCGAGCAGCTCGGCCTGTGGGACCGGCCCTCCTCGACGCCGCCACGCCCCCGCGTGCTCCTCAACATGATCACCACGGCCGACGGCCGCGCGACGCTCGCCGGGCGCTCCGGCACGATCAGCGGCTCGGCCGACCGCGCCCTGTTCCATGCCCTCCGCACGGCCGCCGACGGGGTACTGGTGGGCGCGGGGACGGTCCGCATGGAGCGCTACGGGCGGATCATCCATCAGCAGGAGCGCCGCGAACAGCGCGAGCGCCGCGGCCTGCCCGGCGAACCTCCGGCCTGCATCGTCTCCGGTCGCCTCCTGCTCGGCGAGGACATTCCCCTGCTGCAGACCCCGGAAGCCCACGTCGTGGTCCTCACCTCCTCGGCCGCGAGCCTTCCCGCGACCGGCGCGCGCATCGACTACATCCGCTCATCGGGGCCACAGCTCGACCTCCCTCGGGCGCTTGCGGAGCTCACCGAGCGCTACGGGATCGCCAACCTGCTTTGCGAGGGCGGCCCCCACCTCGCCCGCGAGCTGCTCGCTGCGGGCCTCCTCGATGAACTGTTCCTGTCGATCTCGCCGATCCTCGCGGGCGGCGGGCCGAGCGCCGGCGAGGCACTGCGGATCCTCGCCGGCATGGAGCTCGAGCCCCCGGCCAGGCTCGAGCTGCTCGGCGCCCTCAGCGCCGAATCGACGCTGTTCCTGCGCTACCGCATCTGGGCGCTCTGAGCGGGCCCGCGCCCTCTGTCAGCGGCTCGAGAGGAGAGAAAGAAAGAAAGAAGCACGCCGCGGTAGCGATGGTATTCACCCCGAGCCGAGCTACTGCGTCTCGGCGCCGTGCGGCGCCTCGGCGCGCTGAGGCGCCTCGGCGCGCTGAGGCCCGCCGGGACGGGGAGGGCTCTCCGGGCGCTGCGGACCATCGGGACGCTGGCTCTCGGGGCGCTGCGGACCATCGGGACGGGGAAGGCTCTCAGAACCGGACGGCGGGGCCGGGGCCGGGGAGCCCTCCGTGCGTTTCGCCACCTCGGCCCGCGTGCGGGTCTCGCGGGAAACGATCGAGAGCAGCTCGGATGCGAGTTGACGGCCCTGGCTCGCGACCCGCGGCGTCGCGGCGATGCGCACCACCACCTCGCTGCCGTCGAGCTCCTCGAGCGTGATCCGCGGGGCGTCCCGCAGCGGGGTCTGGAGGGATTTCTCGAGGATCTCCTGGAGATCGCCGGGCGTCATGCCGGCGCGCAGCCGCGCGCGCAGGTTCACAGCGTCGGGCTCCCTCAGCGGCAGGATCGCGACGTTCAGCACCACGCTGTTCGGGACCAGGATCGAGTCTTCGCCGGAGGCGAAGGTCGTGTACAGCAGGCCCAGCGAGGAGACGATCCCCTCGACCTGCCCGGCCAGGCCCCCGCCCTGCAGGCGCACGCGCTCGCCGACCCGGAACGGGCGGGCGCTCAAGAGCACCGTGCCGGCGATCAGGTTGCCCAGCGTCTGCTGCGCTGCGAGACCGAAGATCACCGCCGTGAAGGCGCCGCCGAGGGCGAGCGTTTTGGCTTCGATTCCCGCCACCTGCAGCGCCACGATGAGCGCGAGCACGATCGTCGCAAGGCGGATCAGGAAGCCGACAGTCCCCGCCGTCGCAGGGTCCAAGCGCCTGAACAGCGCGGGGCCAAGTCCTCGCCCGATGTCACGCGCGATCGCCCACCCGAGGATCACGAGCAGGACCACCGTGACCACCGTTATCGGCGTTTCGACACCCTGTTCGAGGTGTTTTTGCGCGGGGTGGAGGTGGTGGGCGCTGTCGAGGTGGGCGCCTCGCCCGAACCACCTGACGCGGTTGTCGTAGACGAACACGATCGCCGCGAACAGCGGCAGCAGCACCAGCACCTCGAGGCGCGCCCGCTTGACCACTTTCGGGCTGATCTGCCGGATCAGCCCGACCTCCTTCCAGGCCTGGCTGCGGGTCTCGAACATCTTCGGCGGGGTTCTGGGAATCGGCATCGGCTCTAAATGATGGGGGAATCGGCTCAGGACGCCCGGGTGGCTCCGTTTCAGCGCTGGGCGCGAGCGAGGCGGCGCGGCACTCTCGCGCCCGTCCCCCCCGCCGTCTCGACGCGAATCGAGACTGCCCGGGGGACGGTCGTCTACTCTCACACCCTATGACCAACTCCCGAAAGCTCGTCATCCCGGCCGTGATCCTCGGCATCCTCCTGATCGCCGTCGCAGTCGTGTACTTCGCCGAGCCCCAACACTCGCTGCCCTCGTTCTTCCCGGGGCACAGCTCGGCGAGCGACCCGGAAGCGAGCCACCACCACACCAAGCACGGCATCGCCGCCCTCGTCGTCGCCGCGGCCCTGTTCGCATTCGCGTGGTTCCAGAGCGGTCCCCGTGTCCGCTCCGAGGGCTCCGCTCCGGCGCCTGACTGAGCGGCGCCTGCCCTCAGGCGGCTTCAGCCACCGGCCAGGAAGACCACCGTGCTGATCGTGCCCAGGGATATGCAGTAGATCCCGAACGGCGAGAGGCGGTTCGTCTCGAAGAACCGCAGCAGGAACCTGACGGCGAAGAAGGTCGTCACGGCGGCGCACAGGCCGGCGACCAGCGCAGGCCCACGGACGCCGTTGCCCGCCGAGCCGAACAGTTCCGGCAGCTTCAGGGCGGCGGCGGCGAAGATCACAGGTGTGGCAAGCAGGAAGCCAAAGCGGGCCGCGTCGTCGTTTGAGAGGCCGACGATCAGCCCGCCGCCCATCGTGAAGCCCGACCGGGAGATGCCGGGGATCAGGGCGGCGGCCTGCGAGGTCCCGACCCCGATCGCCTGCCTCCAGGTGAGCTTCGACAGCCGCCCATCCACGTCCCCTTCGTAGTCGCCGGGCCGTGGCGGCCTGCGGCGGAGCCGCTCGAAGGCCAGCAGCGCGAGGCCGTTGACGATCAGAAAGGCGGCGGCGAGCTCGGGGGAGGCGAACAGTTTGCGCAGCGATTCCTGCAGCAGCAGGCCGATGATCCCGACGGGGATCGTCGCCGCGACCAGCAGCCAGCCGAGGCGCGCGTACTTGTCATCCGCGCGAATCTCGCGCATCTTCAGCGAGCGCCACAGCCCCCGCACGATCTGAACCCAGTCGCCGAGGAAGAAGAACAGCAGCACGATCGCGGTCGCGAGGTGGGTGGCGATCAGGAACGTCAGGAAGAACTTGTCGTTCTGGTGGATGTGCCATCCGGCCAGCCGCGGCAGGATCACGCCATGGCCGAGGCTCGAGATCGGGAACGGCTCGGCCACGCCTTGGGTGAGGCCGAGGATCACCGCCTGGAAGTAGCTGATCGGGGCGGCGACGGCTGGGATCGTGTGAAGCACGGCGCAGGAGATTACAAGGGGGTCCCGAGCGGCCGAGAAGGGTGCTTCACGACTGCTTCACACGATTGTTCCCGCTTGGTCACAGAAAACCTCTGTTTGCAGGGGAATCCTTATTGCATGAACATTCGAGATGAGACTTCGCTCACTGCCTCTTCGGCCAGCCGGGCCGACATGCAGCGCCACCGCGGACGTGACCATCTTGTGAAAGCAGGCCGCTGTGCTCACGCCGCAAGCTCGCGCGCCTCGCCCTCGCTCGCTGCCCGCGGCGCGGGGCGCCCGGGCTCGCCCCGCTCGCCGGGCGCGCCAGGTACGCGCGGGCGGCCGGGCTCGATCGCGCCCTGCGGATCGAGCTGCGCATCACCGTTACTCGCTGCCACGCAGAGGCCCGCGACGATCGCGATCGCCAGGGCCCAGGCCGGGATGATCAGCAGGAGCAGCATCTTCTCTCAGGGTCTCGACGAACCGACATCATTCCTCATCGAACGTATCAGCTTTATGCCCGGCATCCGGACGCTTGCCGATCTCCGTTTGACCCCTACCATTTACGACCTCAGCACGAACCGCGTGCGCAGCGCAGCGCCCGCAACGATCGCGCCGGCGGGGGGTTACACCAGTAGGAAGCGCAGCTGCCGCGGGCAGCGCGTGCACGGGGCCGGATCATCAGCGGACACGGAAGGACATCGAGGGTGAGCGTGAAGACGACAAGCAGGATCATCTGCCTCCTCGTGGTGATCTCGGCGCTCCTCGCCGCCCTGCCCGCCGTCCCGCTGCCCACCGCCGCGCTCGCCGCCGGCGAACCGACGCCGCATTTCAGCACGGCCGGCGTGTCGCACATCTCCGGGAGGACCGCTGAGCTCGACGGCGCCGTCAACACCGAAGGCCTCGCGACGACCTACCTGTTCGAATACGGCCCGACCGTCGCCTACGGGCTGAAGAGCAAGGAACTCCCCGTGCCGATCCCCAACCCGCCGAAAGTGGTGAAGGTGGGCCAGACCGTCACCGGGCTGCTACCGGGCTACCACTATCGGATCGTCGGCTTCTACATCAATCGTGCGGGGGTCCGCATCGGGCCCAAGTTCGGCGCCGACAAGAGCTTCACCGGTGGCAAGGCCGGGAAGCTCAAGTTCATCGTCGCGAAAGGCAAAGAAGAAGAGGTCGGGGCGGTCTACGGCACGCCTGTGTCGCTGACAGGCAGCCTCACCGGCCTCGGCAACGCCGGCAAGCCGCTGTCCCTGCAGACGACGCCGTTTCCGTTCACCGAATCGTTCACGACGGTCGGCGGCACCGTGCTCTCCACTCGTACGGGCAGCTTCACCTTCAAGATCGCGAGAATCACGGGGAACAGCGAGTTCAGGTTCGTCGCCCTGGCTCCCCGGCCGCTCTACAGCCCGATCATCCAGGTGCACGTCACGCCGCGCATCACTGTGCACGTGCGCTCCGCTGGACGCACAGGCGTGTACCGGATCTACGGCACCGTTGCACCGGCTCGCGCCGGCGCGGGAGTGGTCGTCCAGCAACTGCTCCCGCAGAAGGCCTCGAGCAAACGCAGCGGACCGCGCCCACGGTCGGTCGCGAGCTCGGTGCTCAAGCGCGCAACCGCCTCGCTGTCGCGCTACAGCGTGATCGTCACCCTCAGCGGCACCTTCCGCTACCGCGTCTTCGTGCGGCTGCCGAAAGGCGCGCTCGACTCCGGTCACAGCGCCAACGTGCTGATTCGTGCGCCCCGCGCCACGACCAAACGGCGCCGGCACTAGGCCGGACGCAAGGTCGAGGCCTCGGCTCTCCGAGGAGGAGGAGGAGAAGAAGAAGAAGAACGAGGTGCGGGCGGCGGGCCGCCTAGACGATGCCGCGGTCGCGGAGGAGCGCCATCACCAGGTCGATCTCCTGCTCGATCGTTTCGCCGCAGCTGCCCAGCTTCAGGTCGGGGTCGGTCGGGGGTTCATAGGGTGCCCCGACCCCCGTCATCCCGGCCAGTTCCCCGGCGCGGGCACGCGCGTACAGGCCCTTCGGGTCGCGTTGCTCGCACAGCTCCAGCGACGCATCCACGAACACCTCGAAGAACTGCAGGTCGTCGACCGCATGCAGGGAGGCGGCGTTCCGCCGGTCGGCCGCATAGGGGCTGACGAGGCTGACGAGCGCCACGGTCCCCGACTCGGCCAGCAGGCGCGCGACGTGGGCGGTCCGCCTCACGTTCTCGGCGCGCGCAGCTTCGTCGAAGCCGAGGTCGCCGTTGAGCCCGTGGCGCAGGTTGTCGCCGTCGAGCAAGAAGGCGGAACGGCCCAGCTCGAGCAGCCGCTCCTCGACGCCCGAGGCAACGGTCGACTTCCCGGCTCCCGGCAGTCCGGTGAACCACAATGTGGCGCCGCCGTGGCCGAGCGCCTCGCGGCGGCGCTCACGCGTCACGCGTGAGCCCTGCCAGCGCACGTTCGGGCTGCGCTCGCTGCCCGACCGGGCCGCCCCCGGGGCCTCCTCGACCTCTGTGTCGAGGATCACGCCGGCGGCGACCGTGTCGTTGCTCGCCTCGTCGATCATGATCAGGCTGCCCGTCACGCGGTTGCGGCGGTAGGAGTCGAACACGAGCGGGGAGCTCAGCTCCAGATGCACCCGCGCGAGGTCGTTGAGGGCGAGCGTCTCGACCTGCTCCTCGCGGTGCAGCGTCTCAACGTCGATCCGGTAGCGGACCTCGACCTTGCTGACCATCGCCGTGCGGGTGGTCTGCTTGACCAGATAGCGCCGGCCCTCCTTGAGTGGCTGCTCGGACATCCAGCAGACGAGCGCCTCGAAGCGATTCGCGACAGTCGGCTGGTTGTGCGTGCGCACGATCGTCGATCCCCGCCCGACGTCGATGTCGTCGGTCAGCCTGACCGCCACCGACATCGGCGGGAAGGCCTCCTCGATCGGACCGTCGAAGGAGTCGATGCCCGCGATCCTCGAGCGCTGGCCGCCGGGCAGCACCACGACCTCGTCGCCGGGGCGCATGATCCCGCCCGTTACCTGACCGGCGTAGGCGCGGTAATCGGCTACGCCTGATTTGGAGGGGGACCCACCCGGTCGGACGACCCACTGCACCGGGAAGCGAACGTCGATCAGGTTGCGGTCGGAGGCGATGTGGACGTGCTCGAGGTGGTACAGAAGCGGCGGGCCCTGATACCACGGCATCGCCTCCGAGCGGTCCACCACATTGTCGCCGAGCAGCGCCGAGATCGGGATGAAGGTCACATCCGGTAGCTCGAGTCGCGCCGCGAACGCGTCGAACTCCTCGACGATCTCGTCGAACGCGTCCTCCCGGAAGTCGACGAGGTCCATCTTGTTGACGCACACGACGACATGCGGGATGCCGAGCAGGGAGCTGATGAAGGCGTGACGCTTGGACTGCGCCACGACCCCCTTGCGTACGTCGATCAGGACGATCGCGAGGTCCGCCGTGGAGGCGCCCGTGACCATGTTGCGCGTGTACTGCTCGTGACCGGGCGTGTCGGCGATGATGAAGCGCCGCTGGGCGGTGGCGAAGTAGCGGTAGGCGACGTCGATCGTGATGCCCTGCTCGCGCTCGGCGCGCAGGCCGTCGGTCAGCAGCGACAGGTCGACGAAGTTCTTACCCTTGCGCTCGCTGGCCTGCTCGACGTGCGCGAGCTGGTCCGCGAGCACCTGCTTGCTGTCGTAGAGCAGCCGCCCGATCAGCGTGCTCTTGCCGTCGTCGACAGAGCCCGCGGTCGCGAACCGCAGCAGGTCGGCGGGCCTGTCGGCGAGGCGCCGGAACACCTCCGCGGCGCTCTCCGCCTCGACGGTCGCAGCCGCCGCACGTCCTGCGTGGCTGCCGTTCATCCCGGGCACCTTCGGCGACCCCCCCGTGGCACTCATCAGAAGTACCCCTGCCGCTTTCGGTCCTCCATCGCCGCCTCGGTCACCCGATCGTCGGCCCTCGTCTGCCCGCGCTCGGTCACTTCCGTCGCCGCGATCTCGGCGACCACCTCGGCGAGCGTGGCCGCATCGGACTCGACCGCGCCGGTGCAGCTCATGTCCCCCACGGTCCGGTAACGGACGCTCGCCGAGAACGGCACCTCGCCGTCCATCATCTCGATGTACGGGCTGACGGCGTAGAGCATGCCGTCGCGCGAGAACACCTCGCGATCATGTGCGAAATAGATAGAGGGCACCTCCAGCTCCTCCTCGGCGATGTACTGCCACACGTCCAGCTCGGTCCAGTTCGAGATCGGAAAGACGCGAGCGTGCTCTCCCTTGTGGAGGCGCCCATTGTAAAGGCTCCATACCTCGGGCCGCTGTTTCTGGGGGTCCCATTGGCCGAACTCGTCGCGGAAGGAGAGAATCCGCTCCTTGGCCCTGGCGCGCTCCTCGTCGCGCCGCGCGCCGCCGAAGGCAGCGTCGAAGCGATACTCGGCGATCGCGTCGAGCAGCGTCACCGTCTGCAGCCCGTTGCGCGAGGCCCGTGGCCCGGTCTGCTCGACGACTCGGCCGGCCTCGATCGAGTCCTGCACGCTCGCCACGATCAGGCGCTCGCCCAGTTCCTCGATGCGGCGGTCGCGGAACGCGATCGCCTCGGGGAAGTTGTGGCCGGTGTCCACGTGCATCACGGCGAACGGGAACGGCGCCGGCCGGAAGGCCTTCTGGGCGAGACGCAGCAGCACGATCGAGTCCTTGCCGCCGCTGAACAGCAACACGGGCCGCTCGAATTCAGCGACCGTCTCCCGCATCACATGGATCGCCTCCGCCTCCAGCGTGCGCAGATGCGGGAGGTGGTAGGTGGCGGGCATCCTTGCGGTGACTGGTCGGGTCCGGTGTCGGGTGTCGGTTGGAGCCTGCAGCGCTGGACTGGCGTCCGCCGAGGTTAGGGCGTGAGGACTGACAATGCAAGACCGCGATGGGCATCATCACAACCCCGCCACAGCCCCCGCGCCGGCGCGGCGATTCGGCGGATCGCCGGGCGGTTGCGAGGCTCCCCGTGGACCCGGCTCAAGCGAGCCGGTCGTAGCCCCAGAGCGACACCAGGTCCTTGTCCAGGTAGTCGCTCACGGCCTCCACATCGGGCTTGAAGCGGCGTCGCAGCTCCGCGATGAACTCGCTGTCCGGCGCGGCTCGCGGCCGGTAGATCAGCCGGCGCCAGGCCGAGCCGAGGCGTGTCCTCACCGCACCGGGGATCGCCGCGTCGAGCGCCCGCACGCCGAGCCCGGCGGCGGCCGGGTTGCGGCGGGCTTCCTGCATCGAGGCGGTGAGATAGTGCAGGCGCTGCAGGCGTACGTCCTTCAGCGGCGGCGTCTCGAGCAGCTCGACCGGCAGCGTGTCGTCGACTTCCAGGAACCGGAGCACCTCGCGCACGACGGCCTCGTTGTCGCGCCGATACTCCTCGTAGATCAGCACCAGCACCTGCTCTGGGGGAAAGCTCGCATAGACATGGGACAGCTGCTCGCGGTAGCGGATCTGGTCGGAGTACAAGAGCCACGAGCGGCGATTGCAGCCCGGAGGGAAGCATTCGCCGCGCCGCCGCGCAGGCTCGAGCTCCATCGCCTTGCGGAACAGCTTCTCGGTCTCGACGCGGTTGTGCAGCATCTGCCCGTGATAGGAGCGCAGGAAGTCCACCGGCTCCCTCAGCAGCGCGATGATCTTCGCTTGCGGGTTCAGCTCGGCGATCGCGGCGGGCGCCTCGGCGTACTGCAGATACTGAGGCGAGGCCTCACCCGCTTTCTGCTCCGGCCGCGCCGGGGAGAACAGATCGAGGTACTCCTCCAGCGTGGCCGGCCGCCCTCGCCCGCCGCCGGCTGCGCGCGACGGCCGCTCGGTGATGAAGAAGCGGGGCTCCTTCTGCACCGGCAGGTAGATCTGCGGATGATCCTGGATCATCTTGTAGAGCGCCGTCGTGCCGCACTTCTGGTGGCCGACGATGAAGAAGTCGGGCAGCCGCCTGCCGCCCTCGCGTGCCCGGCGCGCCTCCGCCGGGTCGATCAGAGCGGACAGCGCAGCGGTGCCTTCCTCTGGCGTCGATCCCTCGACCGCATGGGCCATCGGGCAGATTATATCCGCGCCCGCCGACCCCCATGCCGGGCCTGAATCGCTCCCGCCGAGAGCTTCAGGCGCGACTCCCGGCGGCGGAAGTCGACCGCCTCGAAGCGGCTGTCGGCGGCGTAGGTGTGGGTGGCCCGCGCGCACAGCGCAACTGGGTCGATGCGGGCGATCTCGTGCTCCGCGTACCTCTCCGCCGTGAGCACGTCGATCTCCCGGAAGGAGATCGCGCCACCGTAGCGTCGGCTCGAGTCCTGCGCGGGGCGCACGAGACGCGACCCCCAGCGCTGGATCGCGCCCCCCGGGCGCCCTGCGCGCACGTCGGAGACGACCGGGTTGCCGGGATGGGGGTGCCACGGCCCGCGAGCCTCAGACGCGCTGAAGACGTGGAGCTCGTCCAGCAGCGCCGCCCCCGGCGCGGCGACGTTGACGAACAACCACAGTCGTCCGGCGTGCTCCAAGATCGTCGCATCCGACGCGGCCAGGCCTTCGAGCAGCACGGCCTCGCGGCGCCACTCTCGGGGGAACTCAATCGAACGGTAGAGCTCCACCCGCATCTGCGAGGAGGTCTCCGGTATCAGGAAGAACTCCCCCCCGTGGGCAAAGACGCACGGGTAGGACAGGTGGTAGGGCGCCTCGAGCACGGTTGACGGCGGGCCGGCAGGGCCACCGTCCGCGGATAGCTCCACGTGCGAGATGACGGCCCGCCAGCTCCCCGGCAGGATCTCCTCGCAGAACAGGTGATGGCGGCCCTCGTGTTCGAACAGGAAGGGGTCCGCGTAGGCATGACCGGAGCGCCACCGGACGAGCTCGCGCTGAGAAGGCCAGCCGCCCGACGGGTCGCTCTCGCGTTCGCGCACCATCACCGCCCAGGGGCGCGCGAACACCGCCCGGGCGGCGACGATCCGCGCCCATCGCCACGGCGAGCGAGCGATCAGCCGAGCCGTCCCGGGATCTGCGCCGGGCAGCAGCTCGGGTTCGGGCTCGGCCGCCGGGCCGCCGTTCGCAGCGCGCTCGGCCGCCGGGCCGCCGTTCGCAGCGCGCTCGGCCGCCCGCACTACGAGCGCGGCCAGCTTCCAAAGCGCCCGGTCGCGGCTCAGCGTCGCCGAGTACGGCCGCGCCGCTGACACCGTGCGCTCGAGCACCGTCGTCGTCTCTCCCCGCTGCAGCACCGCTTCGCTTGCCACGAACGGCTCGCTCCCGAGCGCGGCCCGTCGAAACGCCTCCTCGGCGGACTCGCGACGCCTGCCGTGGCGCAGGTACAGCACGGCCGCCCGATCCTCCGCTCCGGGCGCGATCGCGGCCAGCCAGACGACGATCTCCTCCCCGCCGCCATCGCTGTGCTCGACGCGAAGGGGCGCGAGCGCGTCGGCTCCGATCGCGAACAGATGCCGCTCGAAGGCGGAATGCGCGCGGGCCGCCCAGCTCCGGCGCGGCGCCGGCAGGAGCCGTACCGCCACGACCTCGAGTCGCGACGACGCTCTCAACGCCTCGAGCGAGCGATGCTGCCAGGCCGGCGTGCCCGGTCCATCGAGCACCACGGCGATCCGGCGGCGTGCGGTTGGCGGGCTCGACATCCGGCTGGGACGGCATGGTCGCATATCGCCTGCGGCGCCCGTCCGCTACTTTTGCCGCATGGACACCGAGCCCCGCGCTCTGATGCTGGGGTTGGGGTGGTTCCCCGAGACGGTCGGTGGCCTGGATCGCTACTTCCGCGAGCTTTTCGAGCAGCTCCCCGGGGCGCGTGGCGTCGTGATCGGACCGGCCGGCGACGCGCCGCCGGCGATCCGGGTCGTTGCCGGGCACTCCGCCGCGATACCTCGGCGCCTGTGGTCGTTCTGGCGAGCTGCCACAAGCGCCGCAGGCGAAACCGACCTCCTCGACGCCCACTTCGCGCTATACGCCGCCGCTCCGCTGCTGCTCGGCCCGCTGCGTAAGCGCCCGGCCGTATTCCACTTCCAAGGGCCCTGGGCCGAGGAGAACCTCACCGCCCGCGATTCCTCCCGCGCCCGCTTTGCGCTGCGCAGGGCGCTCGAGCGGCGCGCCCTCAGCGCCGCGGACGCGCACATCGTGCTCTCGGGCGCCTTCAGGCGGGTGCTCGTCGAGCGCTACCGGATCGCGCCGTGGGGGATTCACGTCTGGGCACCCGCGGTGGCACTCGACGCGTTCACGCCCGGCGACCGTGACGCTTCGAGGGCCCGATTGGGTCTCGAGCCGGGGGCGTTCGTGGTTGCCTGCGTACGGCGGCTGGTGCCCCGGATGGGCATCGACGTGCTGTTCGAGGCCTGGGCCGGCGTCGCCG
>DASWFM010000182.1:0-9446 GCA_036394235.1 Solirubrobacteraceae bacterium
GCTTTGAGAACTTCGATTCGACCGGCGCCTACACTGCTGCTGTGGTGCTCGCCCTGCTCGCCCTGGCAACGCTGCTGGCGATGAACCTGCTGACCCGCCGGACACGCCGAGACACGGCCGCCTGATGGCGATCGAGGTTCGCGACGTGGGCAAGCGCTTCGGCGACTTCGTGGCGCTTCAGGACGTCAGCATCACGGTCGCCGACGGCGCGCTGACTGCGCTGCTCGGGCCCAGCGGGAGCGGCAAGTCCACGCTGCTGCGGATCATCGCCGGCCTCGAGCAGCCCGACACGGGCTCGGTCGTGATCGACGGACAGGACGTCACCGCCGCCCCCGCCCGCACGCGCGGCGTCGGCTTCGTCTTCCAGCACTACGCACCGTTCAAGCACATGACCGTCGAGGACAACGTCGCATTCGGGCTCAGCGTGCGCAGGCGCCCGCGCGAGGAGATCCGCGCCCGCGTCGACGAGCTGCTCAGGCTCGTCCGCCTGGAGGGTCTCGCCGGGCGCTACCCCTCTCAGCTGTCCGGCGGGCAGCTGCAGCGAATGGCGCTGGCGCGCGCGCTCGCCGTGCAACCGCAGGTGCTGCTGCTCGACGAGCCGTTCGGAGCGCTCGACGCCCAGGTGCGGGCCGAGCTGCGCGAGTGGCTGCGCCGCCTCCACGACGAGATTCACGTCACGACGATCTTCGTCACGCACGATCAGGAGGAGGCGATGGAAGTCGCCGAGCAGATCGTGGTGATGAACGAGGGGCGCATCGAGCAGGCTGGTGACCCGCGAGCGCTGTATGAGAGCCCGAGCAACGAGTTCGTGATGTCGTTCGTCGGCCCCGTCAACCGGCTCGGCGACGCATTCCTGCGGCCCCATGACATCCGGCTGCGGACCGACGCCGAGGGTGAAGGCAGCGAGGCGCTGGTCGAGCGCGTGGTGCACCTCGGCTTCGAGGTTCGCGTCGAGCTCAAGCTCGACGACGGCCGCGAGCTGTGGGCCCAGGTGACCCGCGAGGAAGCGCAGCAGCTGGAGCTGCACGAGGGCCAGATCCTGTTCGTGCGCCTGCCCGCTCCGCGAACCTTCGCGGGCCGGGGCTCCTAGCCGTCAGCGGGGCTGCCAGGCCTCCTCGGCCCGGGTCAGCGCCATGATGTCTTTCGGGAGCTTGCCTTCGGCGACATCCGCGACCGTGACCTCGTCGAGCACTTTGCGCAGGTTGGCGCGCAGCGCGATCCAGACCTTCTGCAGCGACTCCGCCGACCCGGTGTACTCGATCTCCTCGGGACGCTGGCCGCGCACGCCCACGAGCGGGCCCTCGACGGCGCGGATCACCTGTGCGAGGCTGACCTCGTCGGCCGGCAACGCGAGCCAGTAGCCACCTTCCGGGCCCCGCTGGCTGCGGACGATGCCCGAGGAGCGCAACTGGGTGAGGATGTTCTCGAGGAAGGACACGGGGATGCTCTGAGCCTGGGCGACGTCGTCGACCTTGCGAGGGGATCCTTGGCTGCTGGAGGCCAGCTCGACGACGGCCCGGACGGCATAGTCGGCCTTAGCGGTCACATGCATAGGCGGGATTGTCACCTATTCCGCGGCGGCCAGTCGCGCCGGGCGCGCGCGGGTCGCCGCCGGCCCGGCGCCAGAGCGATCCGGCGGGCGGCGCACCTCTGCTGCGACGGTGGGAGACCGACTTAGGGCACCCTAATTTCGTGATACGTTGCGGGCATGGTCATCCCGACCGCAGCGATCGGATATAGATGACGAGGCTCGGCAGGCTCGTTTGCTTCGGCCTGCTCACCTCCAGCGCGATCCTGCTGGCCGCCTGCGGCTCGAGCGGTTCCCCCGGCGCGGGCGGAGCGCGGGACTCGATCACGCTCTACAACGGCCAGCACGAACAGACCACCGCGCTGCTCGTCTCGGCCTTCGAAAAGCAGACGGGGATCAAGGTCCACGTGCGTTCGGCCGACGAGGCGACGCTCGGCAACCAGATCCTGCAGGAGCAGGGCAACTCGCCGGCCGACGTCTTCTACACCGAGAACACCCCGGTGCTGGAACTGCTCCGCGAGCGCGGCTTCCTGGCGCCCGTGGCGCCCGCCACGCTCGCCGCGGTGCCGCGGCGCTACGACTCGGCCCAGGGCGACTGGGTGGGCGTCTCCGCGCGGGTCTCGGTGCTGGTCTACAACCCCGGCCAGGCCGGCGGCGCGAAGCTACCGAGCTCGATCCTCGAACTGGCCTCGCCTGGGTGGCGCGGCAAGGTCGGCTTCGCGCCCTCGGAGACGGACTTCCAGCCGCTGCTGAGCGCGATCGAGAAGATCGACGGCCGCGCGAGCGCCGAACGGTGGCTCGCTTCGCTGAAGGCCAACGGCAAGATCTATCCGGACAACGAGACCGTCGTCTCCCAGGTCAACGCCGGCCAGAGCGCGATCGGCCCGATCAACCAGTACTACTGGTTCCGCCTGCGAGCCGAGCAAGGGGCCGGCGGAACGCACTCGGCGCTCCAGTACTACGCCCCGGGCGACCCCGGTGACCTCGTGGACGTCTCAGGCGCCGCGGTGCTGAGGTCGAGCTCGCACCAGGCCGCCGCGCAGCGCTTCCTGGCGTTCCTCGTGAGCGCCTCGGGGCAGCGGGTGCTGGCTCACAGCGAGAGCTTCGAATACCCCCTGCGGCCGGGCATCCCGGCCTCCCCCCAGCTGCGACCGCTCAGCGCGATCAAGCCGAACTCGCTGACCCCTGGACAGCTCGGCGACAGCCGCGCGCCGCTCGAGATGGAGCAGCGGCTCGGACTGCTGTAGAGGAACTCCGATGAGCACGATCGCCCCCAGCGCTCCGCCCGCCACCGTCGGCGAGAAGTTCGCGCGCGGCTGGTCCGGCTGGCGGCGCTGGCCGCTGATCAGCGTCGCCGGCGGGCTGATCGCGGCGGCCGGTGTGCTCGTGCCGCTCGCGTTCCTGGTCGTGCAGGCCCAGGACTCGGGCTGGGGGACGCTGAAGCGGCTGCTGTGGCGCCACTCGACCGCGGTGCTGCTGTGGAACAGCGTGCGACTGACGATCGCGTGCACGCTGCTCTGCGCCGTGCTCGGCGTCGGTGCGGCGTGGCTGCTCGAGCGAACCGACGTGCCGCTGCGTCGGCTGTGGGCGGTCCTGCTCGTGCTCCCCCTCGGCGTGCCCGACTTCGTGATCGGCTTCGGCTGGGTCTCGATCGACCCGGCCCTGCACGGCTACCTGGCCGCCGTGATGATCATGACGCTGTCCCTGTACCCCCTTGTGTACCTGCCGGTCGCCGCCGCGATGAGCAACCTCGACGCCGGGCTCCACGAGGCGGCCCGCAGCCTCGGGTTGTCGCCGTGGAGCGCTTTCCTGCGGGTCACGCTCCGCCAGGTCTGGCCCGCGGTGCTCGGCGGCTGCCTGCTCGTGACGCTCGGCCTGCTGGCCGAGTACGGGGCCTTCGAGATCGTCCAGTACCAGACCTTCACCGTGCAGATCTTCACCGAGTTCAAGCTCGGCTTCGACGCCGCGGCCGCCTGCGGGCTGTCGCTCGTGCTCGTTGGCCTGAGCATCGCCGCGCTGGGGGGCGAGCTCGCGCTGACCGGGCGCGGGCGCGTGTTCAGGGCCGGGCCGGGAGCGTCGCGGCTCAGCGGCCGGGTTCGTCTCGGGCGCCGGCGCTGGCCGGCCCTGGCTGCGCTGGGGACGCTCTCGGGCCTGGCACTCGGGGTGCCGGTCGGCTCGCTGGTGTACTGGATGGCCCGAGGCAACTCGAGCACGCTCCCCTCCGCCTCGATCCTCTCCTCCCTCGGCCATACCGCCGCCTACAGCGCCGCCGCCGCCGCGATCGCGACGCTGCTCGCGATCCCGGTGTGCAGCCTGGCGCTGCGCCACCGCAACCGCGTGACCGTGCTGCTCGAGCGTCTCGCCTTCCTGCCGATGGCCCTGCCAGGGCTGGTCGTAGCGCTCGGACTGGTCGCGTTCTCGGTGCGCTATGCACTCGGCCTGTACCAGAGCGCGTTCGAGCTGATCATCGCCTACGCGATCCTGTTCCTGCCGCTCGCGGTGGTGGGCGTTCGCTCGGCGATGTCGCAGGCCTCGCCCCGCCTGGAGGAGGTCGGGCGCTCGCTGGGCAGCGGCCCCGCCGAGGTCTTCCGGCGCATCACGCTGCCGCTGATCGCACCGGGCGTCGCCGCGGCCTTCGCGCTCGTCTTCATCTCCAGCGCCACAGAGCTGACCGCCACGCTGTTGCTGCGGCCGACCGGCGTCGACACGCTGGCGACTCAGTTCTGGACATATACGACCAACTTCTCCTACGGCGCGGCGGCACCCTACGCTGGGCTGATGGTGCTGATCTCAGCCGTTCCCGCCTATCTGCTGAGCCGTCGCGTGAGGCCGGCCTCCCGCGTCGGACAGGCGCGATGAGCCGGCTGCGCGTCAGCGGGCTGTGGAAGGGCTATGGCGAGCAGCCGGTGCTGCGTGGCGTCGACCTCGAGGTACCGGCGGGCTCGTTGACCTCGGTGCTCGGCCTGTCCGGCTGCGGCAAGACCACGCTGCTGCGCGTGATCGCCGGCTTCGAGCGCGCCGAAGGAGGCGAGATCGACCTCGGCGGCGAGACGCTCGACGACGGCCGCACCTACGTCCCCCCTGAGCGCCGGCGGATCGGCTACGTCCCGCAGGAGGGTGCCCTGTTCCCTCATCTGAGGGTCGCCGAGAACGTCGGCTTCGGCCTGACCCGCGCCGAGCGCCGCGGCGAGACGGTCGCGTCGATGCTCGAGATGGTGGGCATCTCGGCTCTGGCCGAGCGTCTCCCCCACGAGCTGTCCGGCGGCGAGCAACAGCGCGTCGCGCTGGCTCGCGCGCTCGCCCGCAGGCCGCAGGCGCTGCTGCTCGACGAGCCCTTCTCCTCGCTGGACGCGACGCTGCGGGCGCGCGTGCGGGAGGAGGTCCACAACCTGCTGCGCGAGCAGGGCGTCACGACCGTGCTGGTCACGCACGACCAGGAGGAGGCGCTGTCGCTTGCCGACAGCGTCGCGGTGCTGCGCGACGGGCACATCGTCCAGCAGGGCGCTCCCGCTGAGCTCTATGAGCGTCCCGCCGATGAGCAGCTCGCGCGCTTCCTCGGCGCCGTCAACGTGCTCGACGCGAGCTTCGCAGGGACGAGCGCCGAGACGCCGCTCGGGCGTCTCGCGCTGCGTCCGCCGGTGACGGCGAACGGCGCCACGGGCCAGGTGATGCTGCGCCCCGAGCAGCTCGACGTGCGCGCGGCGGAGGGCGGGACGACCGAGGGCCTCGCCGGACGGGTCGAGCTGTGTCGCTACTACGGCCACGACGCCCTGCTTCACATCCGCTCCGACCAGCCGGCCGGCTCCGAGCTGGTGCTGCTGGCGCGTGTCCACGGCGAGGGCGCCCTCCCCGCCGGCACCCGCGTACGAGTCCGGGCCCACGGCCCCGTCACGGTTCTCGACTGAGAGAGCGGCGGGAGCCGAGTAGGCCGCTGTTTAGCATCTGACCATGCCGCCCCACTGGAGCTGGGATTTCGAGGACGAGCCGAAGCCGGCGCGACCCGCGCCGGTGCGACCCGCGCCGGCGCCCCAGGCAGCCGCCGGCGAGCGTGCATCCCCCCCGCCTCCCGCGTCCGGCGCCGGGGCCGGCTCGCGGACGGTGCAGGTGCGGCGTCGGCGGGCTGCGGCGGTCGTGGCGGCGCTCGTTCTCGCCGTCGTGATCGGCGTGGCATCCGGCTCGCACGGCTCCCACCACCACGCGGCGAGCGGCGCCCGGGCCAGTGTCCACGCCGCGCCCAAAGCTCCGACCGACCCTGAAAAGGACGAGCTGCGCGCGGTCAGCTCAACGCTTGCATACACGCCGTTCGTGAGGGAGGGCGGTACCAAGGGACGGGACATCGCGTTGACGTTCGACGACGGTCCGGGGCCGTACACGCCGCAGGTGCTGTCGGTGCTCGAGCGCTTCCAGGTCAAGGCGACGTTCTTCGTGATAGGCAGGATGCTGCGCTACTTCGGCGCCGCGACGGTGCGGGAGATCGAAGACGGCGACGTGATCGGAGATCACACGGAGAACCATCCGATGCTCGCCCACATGTCGGTCCACGAACAATATGAAGAGCTGTTCGAACAGATCGCGCGCGTCGAACTGATCGGCGGACACCGCCCGGTTCTGTTCCGCCCCCCGTACGGCTCCTTCAACGCGGCCACGCTACGCGAGCTCGCGAAGCTACGCCTGCTGATGGTCCTGTGGTCCGTCGACACCGGCGACTTCGCGCAGCCGGGAGCGTCGGTGATCGTCGAACGGGCGCTCGAAGGTGCCCACCCCGGTGAGATCATCCTGATGCACGACGCGGGCGGGACGCGGACCGAGACGATCGAAGCGCTGCCGCTGATCATCAAGGGCCTGCGGGCGAAAGGCTATGACCTCGTGACGGTTCCGAAGCTGCTGCTCGACGATCCGCCCCCCGCCGGCCAGCCGATCCCCCCGAACCTCAGCGGCGACTAGTTCGCGCAGGAGCGGCAGGCGCCGCGGATCACGATCTCGTGCTCTGAGACCTCCAGCGGCAGGCGCTCGCTGACGCGCCGGATCGCGCGCTCGAGGCCGTCATCGGTGAACGGCTCGAGCCGGCCGCAGCGCTCGCAGACCAGATGGTGATGGTGACCCGAGCCGCCGCGCACGGGCTCATAGCGGACGATCCCCTGCCCGACCTCGACGCGAGCCAGGAGCCCGATCCGCTCGAGCTCCTCCATCACGCGGTAGACACTGGCGCGCGAGACCCCGCGGCCCCGGCCGGCCAGCGCCTCCCCGATCTCGACGGCGGACAGCGCACATGGCTGCTCGTCGAGCAGCTCGACGATCGCGCTGCGCACGCCGCCGCGGCGGTAGCCCGCGGCTGACAGCGCGGCCGCCGCCCTCTCCGCCCACCCCGATCGCTCCGCCTTCACGCTCACCCCCTGATTCTAGGCACGGTGGCGGGTGCCCCAGAGAGCTCGCTCACCGCCCAGTGGCCTCGTGCAGCGCGGCGGCCAGCGCCCGTAGTTGGGCGACTTGCCACTGCTCGAAGCTCGCTCCGGCGGGGGACAGCGTCTCGGTGACCGTCACGAAAGGGATCCGGCGGCGGCGCGCGATCGCGTTGATCCGCTGCACGTCCGGCGTGACGTTCTGCTCGTTGAAGATCCAGACGGCAATGCGGCGCTGTTCGGCCTGGGCGTCGACGGTCTGCTTGTCGGCGGCCGTCACGTCGGTGCCCTCCGCGACCGACTTGGCGAAGCTCGGCGGCGTCAGCAACTTGAGCCCCAGGTTTTCGCCGAGCCCTTGGAAGATGCTCTCGCTGTAGCCGACCGGGACGCCGGCGTAGCGCGAGCGGATCTGGCTGCGGAGCGCGTCGTAGGAGGCGAGCCCGACCGTTTCCAGGCGGCGCCGTTGCGCGGAGAAGTAGGCGGCGTCGGAAGGGTCGAGGCGGTCATAGCCGGCGACGATCGCCGCGATCACGGCACGCACATCGGCCGGGTAGTACCAGCGGTGTGGGTTGGCGCCCGCCGCCAGGTGCAAGGCGTCGCCGACGTTCAGCACCACGCGCTGCGAGGACGGGCTCGCGCTCAACAGCTGCTTGGCCCATTCGTCGTAGCCGAGTCCGTTGAGCAGGACCATGTTGGCTCCCGCGATCGTCCTCGCATCTCCCGTGGAGGGCTGGTAGCTGTGCGGGTCGGTCGCCGGGTTCACGATGATGCTCGTGACGCGTGCGCGTTCGCCGGCGAGCTGCTTGGCGAGGCTTCCCCAGAAGTTCTCGGCGGCGACCACCACGAAATGCGGTCCGTGACCGGCAGAGCTCACGGCGGCGGGCCCGCTTTTCCCGCATCCCGCGACGGCGAGCGCCGCGACGATCGCGAGCAGCGTTGCCGCCAGGCCCGAGCGTCCCGTCCGGCCGAGCCGTGAGCGGGGGCCCGTCGGCAGGGTGTGTGATCGAGCGAACATGAGACCGGATCTTATATAGGACGCGGTCTCATTACGTCGCGAGGGTATTCTCCGGGCATGCCCGCGGCCCCGAGCCCACGCTGAAAGCGATGGACGCCGAGGAGCTTCGAGCCCGCAGAGAGCGCCGGGAGCAGTCGCTCCGACGGCGTCGCGCGCTGGCGCTGGGCGCGCTCGCAGCAGTTGCGATCGCCGCGATCGCGACGATCGCGCTCGCCTCCGGCGGCGGCGGTTCCTCCCCGCGCACCGCCAGGGCGCGCTCGAAGCACACGGCTGCCACGGCGGCGCACGGCAAGCCGGCGGCGGCAGGCATCTCCACCACTCCCGCCGGGCCGCCGGGAGACGAAGCCGTGCCGATCCTGATGTACCACGTGATCGCCGCTCCGCCGGCCGGCGCTCCGTTCCCCGGCCTGTACGTCGAACCGGCGGAGTTCGCCGCACAGATGCAGGCGCTGAAGGACGCCGGGTGGCATGCCGTGACGCCCGACCAGGTCGAGTCCTACTGGCGGGAGGGCACCTCGCTCGGCCCGGAGAAACCGATCGTGCTGAGCTTCGACAACGGCTACCAGTCTCAGTACACGCAGGCCCTGCCGGTGCTGAGGAGGCTCGGCTGGGTGGGCGAGGAGAACATCCAGTTGAGTGGCCTGCCGCCGTCGCAGGGGGGGCTGCTGCAGCGGCAGATCCGCGGCCTCGTCGAAGCTGGGTGGGAG
Organism: Solirubrobacteraceae bacterium; assembly: GCA_036394235.1. Classification (GTDB taxonomy): domain Bacteria; phylum Actinomycetota; class Thermoleophilia; order Solirubrobacterales; family Solirubrobacteraceae; genus Palsa-744. The sequence goes on from DASWFM010000182.1 coordinate 8,650, forward strand.
CTCGACACGCAGGGCTTCAGCCACGCCGACCTCGTGACGCTCGACGCCGAAGCGCTCCGCTACCAGGTCGCCGTCTCGCGGCAGACGATCCAGCGCCGCTTCCACGTTCCCGTGGACTGGTTCTGCTACCCGTCGGGGCACTACGACGCGACGGTGATCGCCGCCGTCAAGGCGGCCGGCTACGCGGGCTCGACGACCGTCGTGCCCGGCTGGGCCCACCGTGAAGACGACCCGTACAGGCTGCACCGGCTGCGGGTTCTGGGCGGAACATCCTCACAGCAGCTCCTGTCGGAGATCGCCGCCGTGCGCGGCGAACCGCAGGCTCCCGCCTCCTACACGGGAGCCTGATCCGGCGGCTCGGCAGCGTACGGCGTGAAATCTCGAGAGAGCCGCGGTTGGGCATCTCGGCGAGTGGGTACCGATCTTTCGTTGGCGAGCCCAGCAGGGGGCTCGGCGCGCCGGAGGCCTAGCGCAAGCACAGAGCGATGGACCAGCAGTCACTGACAATCGAGGCTTTCGAAGAGCCGGGCCGCTACGTGCTCAGCCTCGCCGGGGAACTCGACATGGCCGGGGCGCCCGACTTCGAAGCAGCGGCCACGCGTCTGTGCAGCATGGGCCGGGGCGAAATCCTGGTCGACATCTCCGAGGTCAGGTTCATCGACTCGACGGGCGTGCGGGCGATCCTCGCGATCAAAGCGACCTGTGACCGCCACGCGTGCGAGTTCACCATGACTCACGCAGGAGACCACGGCGACCGGGTGTTCGAATTGACGAGGCTGCTCGACCACCTCCCGTTC
>DASWFM010000183.1:0-9097 GCA_036394235.1 Solirubrobacteraceae bacterium
GGTGACGAAGTGGAAGCTCGTGCCGCCCTCCATCTCGATCGGCTCGCGGGCGTGGTGGGTGAGCACGAAGACCGGAGCGTGGTAGGGCGGCTCGGAGCCCCACCATCCATCCCAGTCCTCGTCCCACTCGCCGCGGATCGGCCCGAACATGTTGCGGCCCATTACGTATGCCCCGCGCGGTCGCATGAGCCAGCCCTCTGCCGTCGCGTCGGCGTCGTTCGCGCGCTCGTCGCCGAGGTGCCAGCTATGGACCTCCCGGCCGCGCTTCCCCAGCGGATTCTCCCGGCTCTGCTCCGGCCCGGCGACGAAGCCGTCGAGCGAGATCGACATGTGGCAGGTGGTGTCCGGCACCGGCGTCCTCCAAGTGATTGCGATTTGCGCGCCCGCGGTTCGGCCACCGGGAGGGTCAGTGCCCCGTGCGGGACTCGAACCCGCCCCACCGGATTAAAAGTCCGGCGCTCTACCAGATGAGCTAACGGGGCCTGCGGGCGACAGTGTGGCAGATGGCCCGGGCCGCGAGCCCGGGGCCGGGGAGTCGAAACTATGGCTGCTCGTCGGCGGCGATACGCAGCATCTCCTCGATGCTCGTGACCTTCACGCGCGGGCGCCCCGAGGCCTCGCCGCGGGCGCGCTCGTGCCGGTCGATCGCTTCCCAGCCCTCGTAGCTGACGAGGCGCGGCTGTCGCTCCCGCAGTAGCGCCTCGACGGCCTCGCCGTCTGGCTCCTCGGGCGCGTGACGGGCGGCGGCGTTGCCGTTGGAGGCCGCGAGGTCGGCGACGATCGCGTCAACCGTCTCCTGCGCGTCCTTCTTGTTCGTCCCGATCACCCCCGAGGGGCCGCGCTTGATCCAGCCGACGACGTACTCGCCCGCCAGCGGCTTCCCCGACTCCGTGTCGGTGACCCGACCGCCCGCGTTGGGGATCACGCCGGAGCGCTCGTCGAATGGCACGCGCGGCAGGGGGATGCCGCGGTAGCCGATCGCCCGGAACACGAGCCCCGCGGGAATCGTCTCGTGCTCACTGCCGGGCTGCGCGCGCAGCGTTCCGTCGGGGCCGGCCACGAGCTCGTTGCGGACCAGCTCGACGCCATCGAGGTGCCCACTCTCGCCCGCGAGCAGCGCCGTCGGCGACAGCAGGAACCGCAGCACCACTCGCTTCTCGTGTCCCGCCGGCTTGCGCTGGGCGTAGCTGCGAAGGATCTCCACGTTGCGACGGGCGGTCGCGTCAGCCTCGGCGTGCTCGTCATGGACCGCGAGGCCGCGCTCGAGTTCGGCCTCGTCGACGATCACATCGGCATCGGCGAGCTCTCCCAGCTCGAGCAGCTCGGGGTTCGTGAAGGCCGCCTGCGCGGGACCGCGGCGCCCCACCACGACGACCTCCTTGACGTGGCTGGCGGCGAGCACCTCGAGGGCGTGGTCGGCCGTGTCGGTCGGCGCCAGCTCCTCGGGAGCCAGCACCAGCATGCGCGCGACGTCGATCGCGACGTTGCCGTTTCCGATCACGACGGCCCGCTCGGCGTTCAGCAGGTCGACCTCGAGGTCGGTGTGGTCGGGGTGCCCGTTGTACCAGCCGACGAACTCGGTCGCGGCGTGTGACCCGGGCAGCTCTTCGCCCGGGATCCCCAGCGGCCTGTCCGACGGCGAGCCGGTGGCGTAGACGATCGCGTGATAGTGGCGCAGCAGCTCCTCACGGGAGACATGCAGGCCGAAGGTGACGTTTCCGAAGTAGCGGAAGCGGGGATGGGCGGCGGTCTTCTCGTAGACGCGCGTCACGGACTTGATCTTCGGATGGTCAGGTGCGACGCCCGAACGGACCAGCCCCCACGGCGTCGGCAGGCGCTCGAACATGTCCACCTCGAAAGCGGAGTCCGCGTGCTTCAAGAGGTGGCCCGCGGCGTAGAAGCCGGCCGGGCCGGAGCCGATCACGGCGATACGGGTGGGCTTGGGGTCAGTCAACTGTTCTCCTTGCGGCGGCGCCGGAGCCATGGGCGCGGCCCGACTCGAACGGGCGACCCCCTCGGTGTAAGCGAGGTGCTCTAGCCAGCTGAGCTACGCGCCCCGGTCGATTCACCACAAGGCTAGCGACCCTGCCTGGGAGGCTCCTGGGCGGCTGCCGGGAGCTCGCGCTCAGGCCCGCGGCGAGGGTCTCGGGTAGGATCGGAGTCGGCCAAGCCCGGCCGGGATCTGCCTTGTTCAGCGAAGACATCGCCCACGCGGAGGGGCCCTCAGCGTACGCTCAGGCGGCTGAGCTGGAGGTGCGCCATGTCAGCAAGCGCTACCCGGGACAGCGCGAGCCGGCGATCGGCGACCTGTCCTTCACGGTGCCCGCCGGCGAGGTGTGCGTGCTGGTGGGGCCTTCGGGGTCCGGCAAGACCACGACGATGCGGATGATCAACCGCATGATCGCGCTCACCGGGGGCGACATCCTGCTGGGGGGACGCAGCGTGCTCGAGCGCAATCCGCGTGAGCTGCGCCGCGAGATCGGCTATGTGATCCAGCAGATCGGCCTGTTCCCTCACCGCACGATCGAGGAGAACATCGCCACTGTCCCGGAGCTGCTCGGATGGCCGAAGCAACGGATCGCCGCACGTGTCGCCGAACTGTGGGATCTGATCGGTCTCAGCCGGGAGGAGCTCTCCGGGCGCTACCCTGCGCAGCTCTCGGGTGGCCAGCGCCAGCGCGTAGGCGTCGCCAGGGCGATCGCCGCCGACCCGCCGCTGCTGCTGATGGACGAGCCGTTCGGCGCGATCGACCCGATCAACCGCTCGCGCCTGCAGGACGAGTTCCTGCGGCTGCAGCAGCAGGTCAGGAGGACCGTCGTTTTCGTCACCCACGACATCGACGAGGCGATCAAGGTGGGTGACCGCATCGCGATCCTGCGAGAAGGCGGGGTGCTCGCGCAGTACGACACGCCCGGCGAGATCCTGCGTGCCCCTGCCGATGACTTCGTCGCCCAGTTCGTCGGGGCCGACCGCGGCATCAAGCGGCTCTCGCTGATCACGCTCGACGAACTGGACCTCCTCGATGCCGACGGACCAGGCGCGCCCGACGCGCAGCCGGGTGGCCCGGCGGCTCAGCCGGTCTCGGTGCACACCACCGCCCGCGACGCGCTGTCGCTGCTGCTGAGCTCGCGTGCGCTGTACCTGTCGGTGGTCGACGACGACGGAAGCCGGCGGGGGCTGCTCACCGTGGAGCTGCTCCACCGGACCCTCGCCTCCGACGGTCACGGGCGCGGCGCGCGCGGCAGCCGCCCAGAGCCGGGGCAGGCCGCTGCCGCAGGGGCCGCCGAGCAGCGCGCGGTCAGGAGCGAGTCCCGATGAACCTGGCGGCCGCGGGCCCCGTGATCCCCGAATACGGCAAGCACAGCTCGAGCTGCCTGGTGCACAACCATCTCTTCTGCTGGCAGTGGGTCACCGACAACTGGGGCTCGGTGCTGTGGCCGGCGCTGCGCCAGCACGTGTACCTCGCGGCGATCGCGGTCTCGATCGGGTTGGTGATCGCGATGGCGCTCGCGCTCGTCGCGCACCGCTATCGCTGGCTCGAGCAGCCCACGGTCCTGGTCACCACGTTCCTCTACACGATCCCCTCGCTCGCGCTGTTCGAGCTACTCGTGGCCCCGGTCGGCGCCAACCTCTACGCAGCCGAGATCGCGCTCGTCTCCTACACGTTGCTGATCCTGTTTCGCAACATCCTGACGGGCCTGCGCGGCGTCCCCGAGGAGGTGCTCGACGCGGCCGAGGGGATGGGCATGACGCGCACGCAGCAGCTGTTGCGCGTGGAACTGCCGCTCGCGCTGCCGGCGATCGTCGCCGGCCTGCGGATCGCAGTCGTCACGACGATCGCGCTTGCCACGATCGTCTACACGATCTACGACGCGGGCCTCGGGGTGCCGATCCACACGGCCCTCGGCGAGGGGCCCTTCAAGACCGAGCTGATCGCCGCGGGGGTGCTCACGATCGGCTTCGCGATCCTTTCCGACGCACTGCTCGTGCTGCTCCAGCGCGGCTTGACTCCGTGGGCGCGAATCCGCGCGAAGGGCGGGTAGGGCGCCGTGCATGAATTCGTCGAGGCCTTCCGTTTCATCATCCACAACGGCGCGGTGGCCGGCCAGCCGAACCTGCCGAGCCTCGCGCACCTGGCGCTCGAGACGCTCAAGGTCGGCGCGATCGGCGTGGCGATCTCGCTCGTGATCGCGGTGCCGCTCGGCGTCTGGCTCGGGCACCTGCACCGCGGCAGCTTCCTCGCGATCAACATCGGCAACATCGGGCGCGCACTGCCGAGCCTCGTGGTGCTCGCGATCGGCGACGCCTTCCTCGGCCTCGGCCTCACGGTCGTCGAGCTCGCGCTCGTGATCCTGGCGGTGCCGCCGATCATCACCAACGCCTACTACGCAATCGACAGCGTCGACCCAGACCTCGTGGACGCCGCTCGCGGCATGGGCATGAGCGAGCGCCAAGTGCTCACGAACGTCGAGCTGCCGCTCTCCGTGCCGGGGGTGTTCGCCGGCATCCGAACGGCCGCTGTGTTCGTGATCAGCACGACCACGATCGCATCCCTCGCGGGCTTCAGCGGCAGCCTCGGCGACATCATCGCCAACGAGACCAGCTACCACTTCTCGGGAGTGCTCGGCGCAGCGATCTGCGTGGCGCTGCTAGCGCTCGCGGTGGAGGGAGCGCTCACGCTGCTGCAGCACGCCCTCACGCCCCGCGCTCTGAGGGCCAGGGCGGAGAGGCGCGGCGCCGGCACGATCGCGCAGGCCACCTCGGCTGCCGCAGCATAGATTTGCCCGAACGGATTGTCATTGACATGGTGAACGACCAGTAGGAGGCGGCGGATGGAAGGCAGCAGATCGACCAGGTTCAAAGGGGTCCGAACGCGCGTGGTGACCGTGCTCGTCACGATGCTCGCCGGCGCGGTGCTCGTGGCATGCGGCAGCAGCTCCAAAACGACCAGCAGCTCGGGCTCGAGCAGTGCGCCGGCGAGCTCATCGAGCGGTCCCGGCGCCGGCAAGCCGTCCGTGACACTCGGCAGCAAGAACTTCGCCGAGTCGAACATCATCGGCCAGCTCTATGCGCAGGCGCTGCGGGCGAAGGGCTACTCGATCAAGCTCAAATCCGAAATCGGCTCCACCGAGCTGATCTACAAGGCCCTCAGGGCGGGGCAGATCGACGGCTACCCGGAGTACACGGGGGTGCTGCTCTCGGCCGTCGCGGAACAGTCGAAGGCCCCGGCCAGCGAACAGCAGGCCTATGAACAGGCGAAGGCGTTCGTCGAAAAAGAAGGGTTCACGCTGCTCGACAAAACGCCCTTCTTCGACACGAACGTGCTGATCACGCGGCCGAACTACGCAACCGAACACAAACTCGCGAGCATCGGTGACCTGAAGCCGCTGAACAACAAGTTCACGATCGGCGGCGCGCCCGAACTCGCGACCCGCGAAGAGGGTTTGCCGGGCATCAAGAAGCTGTACGGGGTCGAAGGCAAGTTCAAGCCGGTCTCGATCGAACTCTCCTACAAGGCGGTCGAAGGCGGCCAGGTCAACGTGCAGAGCGTGTTCAGCACCGACGGCCAGCTGCTCGGCGGCCCGTTCAAGGAGCTGGCCGACCCGAAGCACGTGTTCGGCTTCCAGAACGTCGCGCCGGTGATCAAGAAGAGTGTCGTGGCCGCCGAGGGTCCGGCGTTCTCCGAAACGATGAACAAGGTCAGCGCATTGCTGACGATCCCCGCGATCCAGCAGATGAACAAGGCCGTCAGCATCGACAAGCAGTCGGCCGAAAGCGTCGCCAAGCAGTTCCTGCAGGCCAACAACCTCGACTGAGGCGACGAAACGCAGCGGCTGCGCCGCGTCCCTGGCAAGCTTGCGGGGATGCGGCGCGGCGGCGGCTCCCGAGCGATCCGGCTGGCGGCGGCGGGCGCCGCGGCGCTGCTCGCGCTGCTCGTCATCGCGCAACTGCTGTTGCCGCACATCGCCGCCTCGAGGATCTCCTCGAAGGTGGGCCGCTACGGCCGCGTCGAGCACGTGTCGGTCTCCGCTTTCCCCGCGATCGAGCTGCTGTGGGGCGACGCGGACAGCGTCACGGTCACGGCCGGCGAACTCGCCCTGTCTCCGAAACAGGCCGCCGCGCTGCTTTGGGAAGGCCGCGGCGCGTCGAAGCTCGACGTTCGCGCCGCCGCAGTCCGCGTGGGGTCGCTGGCGCTGACCAACGCAAACCTGCAGAAGCACGGCGAGCAGCTCAACGCCCGGGCGGATACGACCTGGGCCGCCGCCCAGGCGGCCCTCGGCCCGGGCGTGGAGGTGCGGCTGCTCGGCAGTGAAGCGGGGAGGGTGCGCGTCGAGGTCGGGGGCAGCCTGTTCGGCGTCGGCGCAGCCGTGCCGGCCGTGGCCGAAGCGCAGGGCGGGGCTCTGCTCGCCCACCCCGAAGGTCTCCTGATGGAAGGCTTCCGCCTGACGCTCTTCTCCGACCGACACGTTCACGTCGAGGGCGTCGGCGCGAGTGAGCTTTCCGGCGGACAGACCGGCTACCGGCTCACGATCAGCGCTCTGCTGCGGTGAGAGGACCTGCTCAGGCGGCGGCGGCGACGGGCAGGGCGTCGCCGGCCCGGCGTGCCGCGACGCGCACTGGCACGCCCTGCTTGGGGCTGATCGTCGGCATCTGGCGGATCGTCAGGCGGAAGTCCTCGGGCAGCGCGAGGGAGCGGGCGGCGAGCAGCATCGTCGCGATCGTGCGCACCTCGAGCTGGCCGAAGCGCATGCCGATGCAGGTGCGCGAACCGCCGCCGAATGGGACGTAGGCACCCTTCGGCAACTCCGCGCGGGCCTCCGGCGTGAAGCGTTCGGGACGGAACTCATCGGGTTCGGAGAACACCTCGGGCAGGTGGTGGGAGGCCCACGAGCAGTAGTTGACGAAGGCCCGCTCGGGGATCGGGACGCCTTCGAAGTCGATGTCCCTGAGTGCGCGCCGCGGGCCGACCCACGCGGGCGGGTACTTGCGAAGCGTCTCGTCGATCACCATCTCGAGCTCGGGGAGCTCGCCGCCGAGGAGCTGTGCCGCGCTCGGCGGCCCGCCCGGCAGGAGCTCGCGCTGCTCGTCGAGCAGTCGCGCCACGATCGCCGGCTGGCGGGCAAGCTCGTAGAACATGAAGGAGATCGTCGAGGTGGTCGTGTCGTGGCCCGCGAACAGGAGCGTCATCACCTCGTCGCGAACCTGCGTGTCGCTCAGGCGGTTGCCGTCCTCGTCCTCGGCGTCCAGAAGCAGGCTGAGGATGTCGCTGCCGCGTCGCCCCGACGTCCGCCGGTCGGCGATCTCCGCGTAGATCAGCGTGTCGAGCTTTCGTGCGGCCACCTGCATGCGTCCCCACGGCGAGCGCCTCCCGCGGAAGACCCGCAGCAGATAGTCGCTCGCGTAGAAAGCGAGCGCCTCCTCGAACAGTCCCGCCGCGTCGATCTCCCGTGCCCGGCCGCTGTCGGGATCGAGGCCGAACAGCGCTCTCATCGCGACCCGCATCGCCAGGTGGCGTGTCCAGCCGTAGAGGTCCGTGCTCGTGCCCGGCTCGAGCTGCTCGATCGCACGCTCGGTCTCCCCGCGGATCACATCGATGGAGGCGGCGATGTTGTCGCGATGGAAGGCGGGCAGCATGATGCGCCGGGACCGGCGATGGAAGTCGCCGTCGATCGTCAGCAGCCCGTCGCCCATCAGCCCGATCAGGTCACGGAAGCTGCCTTCGCGCCACTGGAAGTCGGCGGCGTGGGAGACGAGGATGTAGTGGTTCGCCGCCGGTCCGAGCATGAAGACGATGTTGCTGTGGAGCAGCCGCAGCGTGAAAACCGGGCCGAAGCGCTCGTAGCTCTCGAGCAGCATCTCGAGCGGTTCCTCGGCGAAGCGCCGCGTGCGAGGCAGCGAGAACCGCGTTTCCCCGGGCGGGTAGGGGACACGAGCCCGGCGCTCGTCACGGATGTCGTCGAGCACCACCGAAAGAGGCCACCGGGTGAGCATCGGGGGAGGGCCGACGAGCGCCACGGCCACAGCCTAGAGCAAGGTCTGGCCGGCTGGCCAGTCTGGCCTGGGCGAGCTCCGCCGGGGTCGCGAAGCGATGATCGTGTCCGCGAGCTCCGGGCTCGCCGCTCAGCCTTGGCATACTGTGATCCCGCCGCGGGCCCCCGGGTTCCCGCAGCAATCGCGGGGGCGTAGCTCAGTAGGTTAGAGCGCTGCCCTGTCACGGCAGAGGTCGCGGGTTCGAGTCCCGTCGCTCCCGCTTTTCACGGGCCGCGCACCGGCTGGCGACGCGCGAGTTTCGTCGCGGCCGCGGCGGCCGCCGGTCCGTTGCCCCGGTCTGCCCGCCCCAGCAGCGTGGCCCCGACCGTCACGGCGATGCCCTCGGTCCGCATAGCGAGGCTCTCCATGCAGCGCGTCAAGGCCGTCTGCGCCACGGCCTGCAGGTGGGATTGGTCGATGCCTGCAACGCGGGCGGAAAGCTGACAGGCAACTCCGCGGACCATCAGGTCGCTCTCATCGTCGGCTTCGCCCGACAGCGTCAGGCTGATCCGTGTGACGATCTCGCGAGCCGGTGTGCCCTCCTTGACGAGCTGCTCGGCGACGAACCTGGCGAAGACGCTTCCAATCGCGCCGGCGAGCAGCTCGAGCGGCGACGTCGCCAGCGGATGGCGGATGTCGAGATCGAGGTTGAGCGGCGGCGCCGCCGTCAGCGGATGAGTGCCGACGATCAGGCGGGGCTCGCCTCCGGGCGGATGGCCCAGCCATTTGATCGTTGCATCTCGCGTCACCGTGATCATCGCGATCCCCTCCTATTTGACGGTCAGCGTTCCCTGCATTCCGGCCTGACGATGGCCTGGAACCGAGCAGTAATAGGTGTAGCTGCCGGGTGGGAGCGTTGCAGTGAAGTGCCTCGTCCCGCCCTGGAAGACGGGCGTCTGCCCGAGGACCTTGTTGCTCGAATCGACAAGCACCACGTCATGGCCAAGCGACGAGTTGTTGGTGAATGACAGAGTGACCTTGCCCGCCCTTGCCGTCGCTGCGCTGTTGCTGTACATGAGCATGTTGCCCATCGTCCCGAGGCTCACATTGCTCGCAGCGGCGGTTG